>JAAYYH010000279.1 GCA_012515495.1 Coriobacteriaceae bacterium
CGCGCCAGTGCCATGGTGGCCTCAAAATCTGCCTCAGTCTCACCTGGGAAACCAACGATGATGTCGGTTGAGAAAGCGACGTCTCCTGCGGTTGATTTGACTTTATCTATCAGGCTCAAGTAGTGCTCTGCCGTGTAGTTGCGATTCATCGCTGAAAGTATCCGATTAGATCCGGATTGAACCGGCAGATGCAATTGCGGCATGACAGCTTTGACTTCTGCGAAAGCGGCGATTGTGGCATCACTTAAGTCCTTGGGATGACTGGTCGCGAATCGCAAACGTTCGATACCGCTGCTTCCCACCAGACGCAATACCTCGTCAAATCGTGACTCGCCATAGAGATCCCTACCGTAAGAATTGACATTCTGGCCGAGCAGGGTGATTTCCCTGACACCTTCCGCAACCAGTCTTTCGACTTCTTCGAGGATGTCTTGCAGCGGTCGACTTCTCTCACGACCACGAACATAGGGCACAACACAATAGGAACAGAAATTATTGCATCCTGAGATGATCGAGACCCAAGCGTGCCAAGACTGTTCACGATGAGCGGGTAAGGTAGCAGTCTCGGTTTGCCACTCGCTGGTCCTTTGTGGATCCTCCACGATCTGAACCCGAGGTTGACCATCAAGCAGACTCTGCTCGATGAGCTGGGGTAACTGAGCGATATTCTGAGTGCCGAAGACCACATCGATGTGTGGTATCTGCTGAACCAGCTTCTCGCCATCGCGCTGACCGATGCAACCACCGACAGCGATGATCCGCCGGCTGTTAACGGTCGGTACACTCTTTAGCGAGGCTACCTGCCCCATCAGACGGACATCTGCTGCCTCGCGTACGCAGCAGGTCATGAATACTACCAAATCTGCTTCTTCGACAGTTGCAACTGGGAGCATACCCAAAGCCTCAAGCATCCCTGCGACACGCTCGGAATCATGCTTGTTCATTTGGCAGCCGAATGTACGTTGGTGATACGTCATGCCCTGTAAGATAAAGGCATCATTTGAAAAAGACATCAGGACTCTGAGAAATTTGCGCCGTATCCGGCCCAATCAAAAAAAGGTTCTTCGTCATTTTCTAAGGCTTTTGTTCCTCGGAGATAACGCGGCTCAACGGTGAATCTGATTGCCGTACGATTCTCGCCATTGATCGCGATGTCCGCAAAAGCGGGAGCACAGACAATCTCTATGCCAACGGGAGCCAGAAAACCACGGGCAATGGCAATAGCTTTCACCGCTTGGTTAACGGCACCGGCTCCAACGCTTTGTATCTCCACCGGAACCCCGTCCTTAATCATGCCGGCGATAGCCCCGGCAACTGAAGAGGGGGAGGATTTGGATGATACCTTCAAGAATTCCATAGTCGATGTCTGCTTTCTGTGCTGTAGTAAAACTGCGTCTATTCACATATACATCGCTTGCCGCCGAGTGCGGGTTGAATAGTATCTCATAAGAATACGCAAATTGGCAAGAATACGTCGTACAAATACCTATCATAGTTCCTTGTCAATTGAGAAGCGCACGGTTATGGTGTCACCCTTCACCGTTATCTTCGGGATATCCTTCAAGGAGATATAGTAGCGCTGCGCAAGGATCTCAAATGCTTTTTCCATCTCACGTGAGAAAGACTCAACATCCTCACGAGCGAGCTTCAGGCCACGGTTATCCTTGAACAGATCGGGAGTCGAGACAGTCTTCCCTTTCTCGGGGACGACATTGCGCAATACCGATCGCAAAGGCTCGATCTGACCGCTGAGGATTCGATGAGCTGTACGTTCTGAGAGGCTGAGACCTAAGGTTTGAGCCTGTTGCATCAATTCATTGGCATCAGCGCTCGCTGCCAACCGCTCGCAAATGGGCAGTGTTGTGATATCGTCTATGAACAGCAGTTTATCGCTACTAAGGCTCCTGTGCCCATAATCGACTAACGTCGCTGTGATCTCTGCTGGTGAGCCCAGATAGATCGTCAGGATCTGTTTGTTAGCCAAGGAGAATTCCAAGGCGGCACGGATGATGTTGTGCGGACCTCTGGCAACGTGAAGGACGCCATCTTCATCCTTCTCCAGTATCGGATAACTTGACTGATCGGTTTTCTCCCCAAGTTCGTCTGTATTGACCCGAACATGGAAAGCGGAACCGAGCTGGGCCCCCGAACAGGCGATATGAGCTTCTTCAACGTTACACCTGATTGAATATAACGCCATGCCGCGGCCGTGAACACCCCAATCGTCCATTACCATGGTTTCTAACTTGGAGGTTACACGTGGCTCAAAGACCAGCTGCTGCAGTTCAACGGGAATGCCATCGCCATCATCGATAATCGTCAAATAGCGTACACTACCTTCTTTTGTGGTAGCGATGAAGATGCAGGAGGCATTGGCGTCTCGAGCGTTACGCAGCAGCTCAATGACGATATCCTCGACGCAGCGGATATCGTGTTTTGCCTGACGACGCTCCGCTTCCGAAATCCGCAAGCGTACAAAGCCATTGCCCAGATTCTCTTCGACACGCAGATGAGCTCCGCCGGAAACCGATTCGATGAAATCTATGAGGGTATCTTCGCTCACATCCCCATCTTTCCGCTCATTTGGTTTGTCATTCTGGTTCTATAGAGGCAACACCACGCGATGGGCGGGAATCGCCCATCATTTCGCATAGTCGACTGAACGGCTCTCACGGATAACCAGAACCTTGATCTGTCCAGGATATTCCATCTCGTCTTCGATCTGTTTGGCAATATCATGAGCCAGAACAACCGCCTGAGCATCGCTGATCTCTCCAGGCTCAACCATGACCCTGACCTCGCGACCAGCCTGCATGGCGTAGGTCTTCTCAACGCCCTTGTGCGAGTTCGCGATAGTCTCCAACTTCTCCAGACGCTTGATGTAGTTCTCGATTGTCTCTCGACGCGCACCGGGTCGAGCAGCCGAAACTGCATCAGCAGCCTGAACCAGAACCGCCAACACCGTTGATGGCTCGACATCGTTGTGATGGGCTTCGATAGCGTGAACAATCTCTGGATTCTCGCCAAATCTACGCGCGAGGTCGGCACCGATAATCGCATGCGATCCCTCGATCTCGTGATCGATTGCCTTACCCAGATCATGAAGTAATCCCGCCCGCTTTGCCGGCACGGGATCAAGACCCAACTCAGAGGCCATGACACCGGTAAGATAGGCAACCTCCAATGAGTGATTGAGCACATTTTGGCCATAAGAGGTACGGAACTTCAATCGGCCAAGAGTCTTGATCAACTCTGGATGCAGGTCGTGGATGCCTGTGTCGAAAGCCGCCTGATCGCCTGCCTCCTGGACATGCTGGTTCACAAGCTCGGTAGCTTTGTTGAACATCTCCTCGATACGAGCGGGGTGAATGCGGCCGTCGGCGATCAGGTTCTCGAGAGTGATCCTACCAATCTCGCGACGAACAGGGTCGAAGCTGGAGATAACCACTGTTTCAGGTGTGTCATCGATAATCAGGTTGATTCCGGTTATCTGCTCAAAGGTGCGGATGTTGCGACCTTCGCGACCAATGATACGACCCTTAAGGTCATCTGAGGGAATACTGACCGAGGATACCGTATGTTCCGCAGAATGATCTGCCGCTACTCGTTGGATGGCCAAGCTGAGAATCTCACGAGAACGTTTGTCCGCCTCACTCTTCGCTTGCAACTCCGAATCCCTGATGAGAGCTGCTGCCTCGCGCGTCACATCATCCCTGACTCGATTCAAAAGTTCCTGACGCGCCTCTTCGGTGGTCATGCTCGCTATCTGCTCCAGGCGCTGTTCGGCCTCAATCCGAGCTGCCTCCAGATCTCGTTCCCTGCGCTCCAGCTGTCCGTTGAGTGAAGAGAGTTGATGCTCCCTTTGATCAAGCGACTCCAGTCTCCTGTCCAACGACTCCTCGCGCTGCAACAGACGGTTCTCCAGTGATTTTATTTCTTTTCGGCGCTCATTAGCATCTTTGTCGGCCTCGGTTTTGATCTGATAAGCCTCATCTTTGGCTTCTATCAAGGCCTCGCGTCTCATGGACTCCGCCTGTTTTTCTGCATCTTTGATCAGGCGATCTGCGTTATCAGCAGCATCTTTAGCACGACTATTGAGAACGAAGCGAGTTACTACAAAACCGAGAGCGATACCGACAACCAGGACGACTAATAGCCAAACCAGTTCTGGCATCTGCCTCTCCTTTCAAACATCTTCAATTGATATACACGCATTTACAGTGTTTAAGATCCCTTATCCAAAAGAAAAGCCGGACAGGAATCCGGCATCATGACCAAGTCGCGAATGGAAACGCGTTATCAATATAATAAGTCTACCCACCTATATAGAGACACTCGCAACGCGAGAAAGATCAATTTGCCTGCCTATATGGTATTCCTTGGCTCTGAAAGCGTCAACTGCGAGATTGCTTTCTGCGCAATTTCCGCAGAATAACCCTTAGATAGCAACTGCTTGAACCGCGCCTGATATTGGTTTTTCGCTCGCGACCTTGACTTAGCGATACAGCTTAGCGCGCGACCCAACTCCTCATCGTGATTGAAGAAATCTTCGGGATAGCCAGGCAACGAACGCAGGTCGATCTCGTGCTTCATCAGACCTGCTTCAATCCTCCTGCTACCCCAGCCTAAACTCTTCTTGCCGCAGATGAACGCGTGGGTGAAACGCTGATCGTCCAGCATCTCACAACCACAGGCTCTGCAGATCACCTGCTCAATGGTCTTAGTATCGAATCCTTCTGCCGTCAATCTCTGACGGACTTCTGCAACAGATCTGTCTCTGTTGGCTAACAGTCTGCTTAGCTTGTTCATCGCTGCCTGAAATCCATCTGTTTTGACATTGTCAGATGAGACAGAATCAGGTAGCGCAACATCAGGCGCCACCATAGTTCCGTTTGCACTCGACGAAATCAAACGTCGTAACTGGTTGAGTCGTTGCGCTTTGCTTTCTACAATGCTTTCTGCCGTTTCCTCAGGCAACAGTGGTATCCTTCGCTTCTCTAGCCAGAGACTTTGGCACCGGTGTGGTAGCTGTAAGTAGACCTAACGTGTCACGAAGCTTGTATTCGATTTCATCTCTGAGATCAGGTGTAGTCTTGAGCAAGTCTTTTGCCGCCTCTCTACCCTGCCCGAGCCTTTCGTTCTCATAGGTATACCAGGCACCTGATTTCTTCACGATCCCCTCCTCGACACCTAAATCAAGGATACAACCTTCTTTAGAGATACCCTCACCATACATCAAATCGAATTCAGCCTGCCTGAATGGCGGTGCTACCTTATTCTTA
>JAAYYH010000280.1 GCA_012515495.1 Coriobacteriaceae bacterium
CGTGTCTGCAGCAGGTAAGATCTGATTGTCGGCTGGAACCCTGATATAGAAAGAGACCACCAACATCACCAAAGCCGTTGTTACACCAATGACTTCAAAGGTCACCCGCCACCCCAGCGCATCAAGCGACAGTCCAACCAACCAACCAATCGCAAGGCTACTAATGCCAAAGCCAAGAGTTAAGAAACCAGAAGACGTACCAACCTTATCAGGAAACCAGCGATTCACCGTGCCCATTATGGCGTTATGAGCCATGCCTGAGCTACAACCAACTACAGCACCATAAGCCAGATGCAGGACCATGATCTGGTCAGCCTGAACATTTGACGCGATGATGTAGCCAACACAGACAAATACTGCAGAGAGGATGATAGTCACCTGAGGCGCAGTGCGTTTACTGAGCTGAGCTCCCAGCACGCCGCCAATGCAGAACATGGCGGTAGAGATTGTGAATGTCATAGAGATCTGAGCGCTGGTCCAGTCAAACTCACTTTGCAAAGGAACCGCCAGGATAGACCAGCCGTAGACAAAACCAAGGAACAGGAAGCAGATAGCACCAACTATCAGGTATAGCCATCGACGGCGTAAAGCAACCGCAGGTTCAAGGGTCTTAGCTCGGAGCAAGTAATCACACGCCTTCTAATGTGGCTCCATGCAATGAATCTGGCATGTATCCGAATAATGATCTGGGTCAGATGAATTCATTATAGAACAATGACGGCAAGAATATAAATCAAGGGTGCGCCCCCTCGTAGAAGCTCGCACCCTTGATTGACACCCAGAAAATCTCCCTAGCTTATTGACGCTTTAAGCCTTATGACTTAGCAAGATCGCGGCCAACCACGTAACCCTCAGTGTAGCAGCGACCCAAGCTCATGCCAAAGACATCGAGCGGATAATCCACGCCGCCATAGAAGCCCGAAGCAATGTTGCCAACAGCATAAAGGCCAGGAATCGGCTGATTGTCGACGGAGATGCACTGATGTGTCTTACCATCGACAACCACACCAGACATGGCTCCGCAGCTCAGGCGCAGGTGACGATAGATACCGTAGAATGGACCGGACTCGATTGGGGTGAGCCACTTGGCATCCTTGCCAAAGTCCTCGTCAACACCCTTTGCGACCAATTCGTTATAACGTTTCACGCTGGCGAGGAAGTTCTTCTTCGCATCCGCGGCATTAGGCTGCTTGCCATATAGCTTGTCCGCCAACTCTTCGAGAGTGGCCGCATTGTAGGTGCGGATAAGATCGGTAAAGACCCCTTTGATGTGTCCGTCTGAATTGACTTCAGGGTTCACTGCTGTCTGAAGGTACTCAGGCGCGCTTGTGGGGGCCTTCATTCCCGGCCAATCCTGATGATCGTAGTACTTGGAGTCGAAGACCTGCACATACCAACCAGCGTCATCGTTCGAGGTTCCACGCAGATAGTTGTTCAGCAGGCTCATGCCGGCTTCCTTCTCGTTGACAAAACGATTTCCGTAATAATCTACGGCAAGAAACGGCATATCGCACATGCTAGCAGGACCAGCATCGAAGTCGTGTAGCATCTTGGTATGACCGATGTCTTCCATTTTACCGCCGGCCCAGATGATCATCTTGTGACCATCTCCGGTCTTACCCCATTGCTTCCTGTCAAAATAACGGCAATCGGGCAGATAGTAACCCATCATCTCATCGTCGTTCTGGAAGTCACCGGTTGCGACGATGACACCCTTGCTGCCGTTGAATTGGATGAGTTTGCCATCCTGCTCGCCTACTGCACCAATCACACGGTCGCCTTCTTTAACTAATTGCTTAGCCTCGGTGCTGTAGAAGATCTCTACGCCGGCATCTGCAGCGACCTGCGCCAAAGCCATCATGCCATGTCCAGCATTGGTTGGCTTGGGGGCGAAGTTGCTGGTCACAAACAGCAACTCCCATTTGGTGCTACCAAGCAAAGCTGCATTGTTCGCATTAGCGATATCAGTAGCCTCGCAAGGAGTGCCATCCTGAGCTTTATAATTACCGATGATCGGCTGAGTGCGATCAAGAACCCACTGCACTGCCTCTCCCGAATTCCAAGCCCAGAGATTAACTGCATCATAGGTTGCCCTATGCTGATTGTTCTTGATGATGGAAGCAACAAGAGCTGAAACATGGGCTGGGTTGCTCTTCTCAAGATTGATACCTGCTCCAGCATTACCCTGACAGATCGCCTCGCTACCCTTCTGCACTAATGCTACCTTGGCTCCATTCTCAGCTGCACTCAAAGCCGCACAGACTCCAGCAGCACCAGCGCCAAGTACCACAACGTCGAAATCCTTTGTCTCCTCAGCCTTAAGAGGCTCTGGAGCAACAAGGAACCCCGGCAGCCCCCTACGCTCGTGACCAGCAGAATAGGTGATTGCCTCAGGCGTTGCGCCACCAGATGCCGAACCTGCTGAGCCACCGGCATCAGACTTTGGGCCACAGGCAGTCAAAGCCCCTGCTGCCGCTGCGCCAGCAACCGCAAGGCTGCCGAACTTCAACAGATCGCGCCTGCTGAGACTGTTTTTCCCGCTTTTCTCCTCGCTCATACTTCCTCCTCTTACTTGACAACATAACCCTTACTCATCACGACCTTTCAGGATGGCTAGGCTGCACAGCACAAACCACACTGC
>JAAYYH010000281.1 GCA_012515495.1 Coriobacteriaceae bacterium
AGATTCCATCGAAGCCGAACTGATCTCCCGTTGCCTTACCGCATTAGACAAAGCTTGGGCTGATGACCTGATAAAACCAGCCATGAATACTGGAGATGATCTGACATATTTTGTATCTATTCCTGAGCTCTCAAGCACGATTTTGGATAAAACACTGATTGACCAGCTCTCTATAGACCTTGATCTGAGCATGGTTGTAGTTGCAAGACTGAAAAAAGAAGATTTTGGAATCGGTGACATCATCCTCTTCTTCCAAAATGACGATAGATTACGAAATCCCGATCTCCTCAGACTATATATGTCCCAGCTGGGTTTGTTCATTGAGAAGAATCGGCTGGATACTGCCTTGCGAGTAAGTCAGAAGATGTTTTTCGAGTTGGCCGAATATGCTCCGATAGGCTTTATCTCCTGCAACACTGTTGGTACTATCAACTACGTCAATCGTAAGCTGTTGGAGCTGTTGGGTTCACCTGGTCCTGCTGCTACGAAACAACTCAATCTCTTTGAATTGCCGTCACTTCAGCAAAGTGGTTTCTCAGACAAGCTCCGCGAATGCATGTCAAACGACAGGCTCGTTACCTTTGAGATTCGCTATACGAGTGTCTGGGGAAAAGACAATTGGCTGAGAGTACACATCAGCCCCAATAAAGAGGATGGAGTTGTTATTGGAGCTCATATAGTCACTGATGATATAACTGAGAAGATTCGACAGGAAACTGAGCTACTGGAACGAGTCCAGATTGACCCATTGACCAAAGCATATAATCGTAATGTCTTAGAGACTATCCTGCCAGAGAGACTACATGAGTCCAGTGCTAATGATCTCACTGGTTGTTTCGCGATACTTGATGTGGATGATTTCAAGCACATCAACGATTGCTATGGTCATAAGGCTGGTGATATTGTCCTCAAATCTCTTGCTTCTAAAATCAAAGAAGAGCTAAGAGAGTACGATATGTTGATACGCACCGGTGGCGATGAATTCCTTATCTATCTTCACGACACTAGGAACAAGGAAAACACAGGTAAAACCATCGACAGGATATTCAAGGTAGTTTCAAAAGAATACCTGCTACAGAATGTCTTGGATAATGAGACTGTCTGTCTACCTGTAAGTTGTAGCATCGGCGCGAGCATGCTTCCAGCGGATGGAACAGCTGTAGATGTACTGATGGCAAAAGCCGACAAGGCCTTGTATGTTGTCAAGAAGGAAGGCAAGGCAGACTATGGTTTTTTCTCGTAGGCTGTTTCTGACATTGTTGACCCTTTCGAGTCGATTTGCCAATTTCGCCTCTTTGACTGTACTGATCAGTAGATGTTCTCCAGTCGATCCTCGACGTGAGGATTGATGTATCTTGTCTTGCCGATAGTCTCGCTACCATATTGTACCGCCTGAACAGGGCAACGGTGTAGACAAGACAGACACATCGCGCATAATCCTTCCCAGCTTGGACGGTTCTCGCTATTCAATTCGATGCAACTCATTGGGCAGAGCTCCTGACAGAGCCCGCAGCCGTTACAGGCCTCAGTGGCGAAGAATTTACTGGTTCCTTCGCTTGAGCTGATGCTGATCAGAGGCATGAAAAGGTCTTCTGGTAGCTGAGAATCTGAGAAGTTTCCTTGTTTATCGATGATTGTTGAAATCGCCTGATCAATCGTCTCATCCGCTGACGCCAGTATCTCATCTAGCCTATCCTCTGAAGGAATATCTGTCCACAAAATGAAGTTGTCTGGCATTACTAGATCAAAAGACGCGTTAAGGCCAATGCCCTTCTCCTTCAACAGAGAATGCAAGGCAACAGCTTCTTTGCCAGTATTCTCCCCACAGGTTAAGACAGCATAGACGTAAGAACTCACATTACTGCTGAAGACAGCCTGCTGTATGAAATCTGCAACAATACCCGGAACGGTCCAGGCATACGTTGGTATGACAAATCCAATCCGCTCCTCGGTACTGACATCAAATGTCAGATGCTTATCCTTTAATGCGAGACCGATTGATATGACCCTGTCATTGGTTGCCTGTGCGATTCTCTCGGCTGCGTACTGCGAGTTCCCCGTTGCGGAAAAATAGAAGATTATGGCGATCAACTCCCCTTCTGGTGTTGGAAACAACCTGAGAAGATTCTATCATGGTGACATTGGTCGATAAATAGATACACGCATCGTTTTGTGTCTGGCAAATTAACAAAAATACTCTATAATGTTACTTATTAGATGTTAATTCCTCAGCGGCACAACAAGGATGATGTTATCAGAATCGAAAACGTAAGGAGGTTTAAGATTGAAATCATACGTTTGCGTCATCTGCGGCTACGTCTACGATGAAGCCAAAGGAATTCCCGAGGCTGGGATTGCCCCGGGTACAGAATGGCAGAATTTACCAGACGACTGGACGTGTCCACTTTGCGGTGCCACAAAAGCAGAGTTCAAGCTACAAGTTCCTTTGGACGCGGCAGAAATTCCCACTAAGGTACAGGCCACTACGAAACCGATGACCCCGATGGAATCGACCGCAGATATCAAAGAGTTGTCTGCTTTGGAGATCAGCGCGCTCTGCACCAATCTTGCCCGTGGCTGTGAGAAGCAATATAAGGCTGAAGAGGCGGCTCTCTTCTTAGAGTTGGCAAATTATTTCAAGGCGGCTTCACTCCCAGCTGTGGCTCCCGATCTCAACGATCTACTATCACTGATTGAGAAGGACCTGTCTGAAGGCTTCCCAACCGCAAAAAGTGTTTCCACAAGCAGTAATGACCGAGGCGCTCTGCGGGCATTGGTCTGGAGCGAGAAAGTCACTCGTATTCTGAAGTCACTCATCTCACGTTATCAAGCCGAGGGCGATGCGATGTTGGAGAATACCGGTGTTTACGTCTGCACCATCTGTGGCTTCATCTATATCGGCGATGATCTACCAGAGGTCTGCCCCGTTTGCAAGGTCCCAAATTGGAAATTCGAGAAAGTCGAAGGGAGGTAATGGTATGAGCGAGAAATATGCTGTAAGGAATGTTCGCCTGTGCACAAAGGATTGTCTTTGTCTGTACGTCTGCCCTACTGGCGCTGCAGATACAGAGAACAGTGTGATTGATGTCTCGCTGTGTACCGGTTGTGGTGATTGCGTTGATGCTTGTCCCTCTGGTGCGATCTCCATGGTTCCCTTTACGTATCCGCCGCAACAAGAGAAGACAGACTCTGTCATTGCCACCATGAGAGAGCTCATGCGCAGCAAATCCATTCAAGAGAACATCGCTGCAGGTTTGTCAGGAGCACTGTTTGAAGCGATTGAGAAATCGAATCGCATCATGGCCGAGGACATCATTCGAGAATCAGGTTACATGCTCCCGCAAAGCCAAAATACCCTGACCTTCCTTGAATCTCTTCTAGAAAACGAAAACTACACCAACCTTCCCATCGAAACCGTAAAGAGTCTATTGAG
>JAAYYH010000282.1 GCA_012515495.1 Coriobacteriaceae bacterium
TGTTCTTAGCCAATAGGATCATGTGATAGAGCTCGGGCTTGCGATCTCGCCTGAGCTCTGAGTCGGGTGTGAAGTAGATCTCACAGCCTACAATCGGTTTTATGCCTTCGGCAATGCAAGCTTTGACAAAGGCTGGTACTCCATACATATACCCATGGTCGGTTATCGCCAGCGCCGACATTCCAAACGCCTTGGCCTGGCGTGCCATATCCTTGACCTTTGTAGCCCCGTCTAAAAGTGAGTATTCAGTGTGATTGTGCAAATGAACAAATGCCATGCCTATTGCTCGCCATCGATAACGCGTCGATAACCTTGTGCCCCATAGTTGAGGCACTTCGATACCCGGGCGATAGTAGCCGCAGAGATACCTGTCTGCTCCTGGATAGCTGTGTAGGATTCGCCTGCATCCAGCCGGAAGGCCACGTCCAAGCGTTGTGCCATCTCGTCAACTTCACGGATGGTGCAGAGATCATCCATCAATGCCTTGACCTCAGCAGGGTCGTCGAGTGTGGCAAATGCCCGATACAGACGCTGCAGCTCCAAATCAGAGGCTCGTTTGGTAAAAGCTCGTTTGGCGACCATCATCACATCTCCTTCCCTGATACTGTATGCAACTTTATCGATTATGACGTTGTTTGTTACGTATTGACCTGCGATACGTCTCTATTCCATCGTAGCAGACCATAGCTGATTGCATCCACCAGAGCATTCCAGGAAGCTTCGATGATGTTCTCACTGACACCTACTGTACCCCAGGTTTCAAATCCGTCGCTGGTCTCAATCAGAACACGCGTGATTGCAGAAGTCCCAGTGCTCTCATCGATGACGCGCACCTTGTAATCAGTCAAGTGTAACTCATCAATCTGCGGATAGAAGCGCCTGATTGCCAATCGCAACGCGACATCCAAGGCATTGACCGGACCATTTCCCTCTCCTGTTGCGACAAACCTCTCATCACCAACATGGATCTTGATGGTAGCCTCCGTCATCAACTTACCGTCTTCGCGTTTATCGGCGATTACCCTGAAGGACTCGAGCTTGAAACACGTTATCGGTTCACCGAGTTGCGCGCGCAGCAATAAGGCCAAGGAGGCATCAGCTACCTCGTAGGAGTAGCCTTTAGCCTCACGTTGCTTGAGGTTATCCAGGAGTCGGTCAATAGCCTCTGGTTGCTCTGGCAATGTGATGCCAAATTCGCTGGCTTTAGTTCTCAGCGAGACCTTCCCCGCCAACTCACTAACCACGATATGAGCGAAATTACCCACCGCAACCGGATCAACATGCTCGTAGGCATGTAGCAGGCGGTCATGAGCGCTGACGTGCAAGCCACCTTTGTGCGCGAAGGCACTTTGGCCAACATACGGTTGGTGAGGATCGGGAGTGATGTTCAAAGTCTCAGCGACAAACTGAGAAGTGGAAGTCAGAAGCTTCAAGCGCTCGCCGCCAACCACCTCGTAGCCCATTTTCAATTCCAGATCAGCTAACACGGTGAGCAGGTTGGCATTACCCACCCTCTCACCATAGCCATTAACCGTACCCTGCACCTGAGTCGCACCCGCTCGGACAGCCTCCAGGCTGTTGGCGACAGCGCAACCACTGTCATCATGAGTATGGATACCAATCTCTACATCCCCATGACCATTATCGCGTAGCGCGGCGCTAACCGCCAACGTGATGTCGAACACCTCGTTGGGCAGAGCTCCACCATTTGTCTCACAGAGAACAACTGCGGTAGCACCGCCTCGTATCCCCGCTTCGAGCACCGCAAGCGCATAGGCGGCATCACTGCGATATCCATCAAAGAAGTGCTCAGCGTCAAGGAATACCTCTTTGCGCTTATCCACTAGGAAACGCACGGAATCCTCGATCATGCGCAGATTCTCATCACGATTGGTTGCCAGGACCTGCTCCACCTGAATATCCCAGGCCTTACCCAGTAAAGTAATGATCGGGGCACTGCAGGCGGCCAGGATATTCAGCCCAGCATCCTCGGCAGCCGCTGTCCCCTTCTTGCAGGACAAACCGAAAGCCACCAGTTGAGCCTGCTTGAGATTCAGCTCACCGGCACGCACGAAGAAGGCGGCGTCCTTGGGGTTAGATACAGGAAAGCCGCCCTCGATATAGGACACACCGAGAGTGTCGAGACGACGGGCGATACTCAGCTTGTCTTCAACAGTGAGACTGACTCCCTCGCGTTGCTCGCCGTCCCTCAATGTCGTGTCATAGAGGCGTATCATCGCTTGAGGTCACCTCTTCTCCAACTGGCACTAGATTATCAGATGTATTCGTTCCAGTCCTCGTATTCAGGCAGTCTGCCTAAAACCGCATCGAAGAAGCGTTTCTGCAGCGCCTTGGTGACAGGACCGGGATCTCCTATCCTGCGATTGTCGATTGAGGCTATTGGCGTCAACTCAGCTGCCGTACCAGTGAAGAAGACCTCATCGGCAGTGTACAGATCGGTACGCACTAACGATTCCTCAACAACGGGAACATCCATATCGAGAGCTAATTCAATCAGTGAATTGCGTGTCAAGCCCTCAAGGCAACCATCTGAAATCGGTGGTGTGGACAAGATGCCATCGCGCACTACGAAGATGTTCTCGCCGGAACCCTCGGCCACAAAGCCTGACTCATTGAGCAGGATGGCCTCGCCATAACCATGGTCCAAAGCTTCCATATGAGCCAAACCGGAATTCAGATAGCTGGCCGATGATTTAACAGCACCGGGTATCGAGTTGATACCGCGCTGACGCCAAGAGCTTATACCGGCGGCAATGCCATTATCTAGCGCGCCTTCTCCCAGATAGGCATCCCAGGGCCACACCGCGATGACGACATCAATCGGTGCCGGACGTGGATTGACACCAACCGCGCCATAACCACGATAGGCGATTGGGCGGATATAACAGGACTCCAGCTTGTTGGTTTTAATCAGGTCCTTTGTCGCCTCAACTAATTCCTCGACACTGTAGGGAAGATCCATTCCGATGATGAAGGCCGAACGCCTCAACCTCGCCATATGGTCGGTAAGACGGAAGACAGCGGAGCCTTTCTCAGTCTTATAACAGCGAATTCCCTCGAAAACCGCTGTACCATAGTGCAAGGCGTGTGAGAGCACGTGTGTCGTAGCATCCGCCCAAGGCACCTTCTCCCCGTTTTTCCAGATGTATTCAGCTTCAGCGATTGCTGCCATGTTCCGTCCTCCCGCTCATCTGTTTATTGATTCACCAACCTGCAATCAGACCCGACCGCGACTCCAATCGTTTTCGAAGAGGGCCGCGTTTTGGTTGATTGTCATTGTACTGCTTAACTGTCAACCTGACAGCGTCAGGTTCAATCGTTTTTCGTACCGCTCTCATCAGAGGCCTCGGCAGACGGCTCACTGGATTGCAGAGCTTTTCTGGGACCAGCTTGCGGCAGCTGGGTGATTCGGACAAAGATCACAAATCCGATGCCAGCGACAACCAACGGCAGGCTTAACACCATACCCATCGTCAACCAGTCGCCGAGAAGATAGCCGATATGGGCATCGGGTTCTCGCACGAATTCAACGGCGATACGAAAGAGGCCATATAAAGCGAGGAAGACGCCAACAA
>JAAYYH010000283.1 GCA_012515495.1 Coriobacteriaceae bacterium
GGCCATTATATACCAATGTATATTTGATATCATTCAAATATCAAAGGTTTTCTTGATTATATTCCTCAGAGCAGCTCCTATGAGAGGAAATCCTCTAAAATCTTCTCTTCAGCTTCCTGTTCGTTAAGACCAAGTGTCTGAAGCTTGATGATCTGGTCACCGGCAATCTTGCCAATAGCGGCTTCATGCACAAGAATCGCATCTTGGCTTCGAGCTTCTATGCCCGGCACTGCAGTGACGATCGCGTTATCCATGATGATGGCATCACATTGCACATGACCCCTACAGGCAGTCTTGCCAACCACCAGCGGATTGAATGTCTGATGTGAGTTATCGCGGGCAACGCTGCGGGAGATAACCTGCACGCTGCTACCTTCGCCCTCCAACTCGATCTTCATGTCCGATGTGGCCGTTTGATCATCGTGCGTCAACAGACGCTCGGTGAGAATCAGCTGAGCGTTTTTGCCCAGCTTGGCATTTGTCTCACGGATGCTCGATGAAACTCCAGCAAGCTGGACCATCTCCATCTCGCAGAAGGCACCTTCCTCCATCTCCACATTCGTAATCGGATTCAAGACGCGCTCTCCACTGCCCTCGCCTTCTCCGTAGTGCTTCTCTACATATCTTACACGGGAGTTCTTGCCCAGATAGAAGCTATGGATGCCGTCATGCTCGGTCTTCTCGGATCCGGAATTATGGATACCGCAACCTGCGACTATCAGCACATCTGCGTCTTCTCCCACATAGAAAGAGTTATATACCACGTCTGTGAGTCCTGACGCAGTTACCAGAACAGGTATGTGTACGGTCTCATTCTTTGTGCCTGGAGCAATCTTGATGTCGATGCCGGGATAATCCGTTTTAGTCGCAATCTCGATATTGGCGCTACTATGTCGCTCAAGCAGCTGCCCGTCTTTACGTATATTGAACGCACCTTTGGGCATGCCGTGTAAATCGGCGATCATCGCGAGGAGCTTGTCATCAATCGGTTTGAGGGCGCTTTCCATTATCTGCCTCCAAGTTGTTCGCTTGGTTGAGGGATCAATACACATTCAGGATTGGTGGTTGTCGATGCCGAGAAGCCGGAAAGCAGCATGACTTCCTCTTTAGGACCTTGAGCGGCGATTTGACCATCTTTGAGCAAGATGATCTCGTCAGCAAGATCGATGATGCGCTCCTGATGCGAGATGATCACGATGCTGTGACCGTTCTTCGCTTCATGGATCTGCTTGAAGGTAGTCGTGAGCCGGTCGAAGCTCCACAGATCGATGCCAGCCTCAGGCTCATCATAGATGGCGAGCTTAGGGTTAGCTGCCAGAACCGTAGCGATCTCGATGCGCTTGAGCTCTCCGCCCGAGAGGCTCTTGTCTACCTCGCGATTGAGATACTCGTTAGAACATAGTCCCACCTTGGTGAGGAAGTCGTTGCACTTACAGGAGGCAACTTCTTCTCCAGCTGCGAGAGCGATGATCTTGCGCACAGTCATACCCTTGAATCGTGCTGGATTCTGAAACCCGTAGCAGATGCCCAGCCTGGCCCGCTCATAGATGGGCATTGTGGTGATATCGACGCCGTCGAAGAGGATACGACCCGATGTGGGGATCTCGATACCCATGATCAACTTGGCCAAAGTGGTCTTTCCGCCGCCGTTGGGTCCAGTGATGATCGTGAAGCGATCGTCTCCGATGGTAAGAGAGACATCTTTGATTATCTCCTGGCGCTTTGAACCGGAAGCTCTCTTGACTTCTGCCTCGAAGGAAACATGTTGTAATTCGAGCATTGTGTTACTCCGTCTCACTAAAGACTCGTGTCAGCATATGATCCAAACCCGTAGCAGCATACAAATCGAACATGCATCAGCATACAAGCTGAACATATGATCTATCGAAGCTACCATTTTATAGCAAAAAAGCCAACAGGGGGCTATTATCTGGCAGATGACCTAATGAGTGGTGCTCAACCTTGTTTTGCATATTTTTTTCGAATACGCATTGGACAATGAGCGTAGATGTAGATGATTTTATGGAGCTCTCAACACGTTAGCTTATTGTGTCTATAAACTTTCAGTGCAGGACAGTTGCTCAGGCTTGATATCATGCGGATTCGCAAATAATATGCACGGATTACAGATAAAAGCTAGCCTACTTAGCAATGGTCGATTATCGTAGGATATTTAGATTAGTGGAAAAATGATGAACGATATAATGTTCGCCATATGAATACGTGCTACTTAGATTACCCTGATGTAGAATCATCGACACTTGCAAAATCGTTGGTACTTGATTAATCTTCGGCGCTTACAGAATCATTGCATTTGCAGGGCATTTAACATATGGATAATTGCTGGCGCTAATTGTATCTTTCGCGCTTTATTACGTTGTACAATAGACTATCTCATTCGAAACGATAGGACTCCAGCGACAATGTACTCCTTCCAGATCGTAAACATCGTCATGCTATTGCTGCTCCTGCATCTCATCTATAGCAATTCCACCATGTCTGCGCGAAAAGCGCAGATGTTTGGCTTGGCCGTAGTCCTCACGATGATGATGATCGCAGCTGAAGGCTTATCAGATCTATTTGCCACTCTTGGCAGGGAGTATGCCGTAGCAGCATCTGTCTCTAATGCCCTAGGCTTCGCCTTCTCTCCATCAATTGGGCTTGCGCTTGCGGCAATGTTCCGGACAGATGATAGGCAACGGATGATCTTGCTTACTATCCCCTTACTTCCAAATGCCTTGCTGGCTTTGAGCTCGCCTCTCACTGGGCTGATATTCTCTGTCTCTGATCAGAACGTCTATACGCGCGGGCCAGTGTTCTGGGTTTTCGCAATAACCTACATCTACACCATCGCGATATTCATTTGGGTTAATATCCGCGAAGTGAGGAGGCTTCGCATACGTGAGCACCACATGCTCATGATGCTATGTGCGATTATCTTGATTGGAACAAGTCTGCAGGTAGCCTTTCCGCAAGTTCGTACAGCATGGGTATGTGTAGCGCTAGTAGAGATCATGTATTACATATATTTGCGCGAGATAGATTTCCTCTACGACCCAGTGACGGAAACGCGTAATCGAAGCGCGTTTGAAAGGCAGCTGCCCAACATGGCTGTTCATCAAACTGTAGGTGTCATCGTTTTCGATGTATTCAGATTCAAGCAGATAAATGACCAGTTTGGTCATCCAGAAGGCGATCATTGCCTGAAGATGGTTGCTCGGGCAATTGAGGACGGCTTTGCGCAGACTGGTGAATGCTATCGTACCGGCGGGGACGAATACACTGTTTTGGCTCCCTCGGTAAATGAGGCGCAGATTCATGAAGCGCTAAAAAGGACACTCGCCGCGCTTAAGCAGTTGCGACAGCAAACCCCCGCTTTGCCAAGGATCTCCTATGGTTATCGCATCTACAATCGTGACAATGGCGATAACATCCTCACGGTGATCGAGGAAGCCGATGCTCAGATGTACGCCTATAAGAATATGCAGGGTTTTGGCGCCTTAGCGTAGACCCGCCTTCGGCGTAGATCCACTTCAACGTAGATCTATCTTCAACGTAGAGCCGCCAGGAGCTGCTTTATGCTTTGGGTGTTGCTCGGTGTTCAGCATAGCTCTACCTCGATGATGTCCCCGACTTGCGGTGCGCTAGTGCCGGCTCCTGTTGGCATCATGTAGCAGGCGCTTGCACCCTCTGCCTCTGCAGATCCAGGTCTGCCGGCTAGAGGAACACCTTGAAGTACGCCATCGGCACCAACGGAGACATTCAAGAACTTAACGCTATAGAACACGGCGTCTGGATCTGTCACAACGCTCGGCCTGGTTTCTCCCGGCAAGGAGATGACTTCACTTGCTGTCGTGTCACTGGCTGCGTTGCCGCTGGCTGCCGTGCCGTCGGCTGTCTTATAGCTAACTACTTTGGCGCTGGACGAACTCGCATGAAACGCGGCCAAAAGCCGTACGGGTATACGAGGCAATTCTGGCTCCAAGCCAAGATAGAGACGTATTAACGGCCTGAGATAGAAATCCAGTGTGAAAGATGCTCCTAACGGTGGTCCAGAGATACCAACGATTGGTGTGCCATCTACCATCGCGTACGAGCTATGATGCCCGGGGCCATGATTGGTTTGATGGCAGATGACCTCGCCGATTTCCTCTAGCTGTTCAACCGACCAATCGTCAGAACCTTTTGACGATCCTGCATTGAGAACGACAATATCTGCAGTCTCACACGCTTGGCGCACTGCCCTCACTATTGCCTCCGGGTTATCGGGAACAACATCGTATATCTGGGAGATTCCACCCCACTCCTCTACTTTGCCGCGCACGAGCAAACTGTTCGTTTCGATGTTCTTGCCCTCTGCTATATGTCCACCTGCGCACACCAATTCATTACCGGTTGGAATAAATGCCACCTTTGGCTTGCAGAACACCTGTACCGCACTCACATTTCCACTGGCGATTCGTGCCGCAACATCTGGAGAGATTATCTCACCTGAGCGAGCAAGCAGCTCACCGGCTTTTATCCGACTGCCAACCGCACGAGTACCGGCGA
>JAAYYH010000005.1 GCA_012515495.1 Coriobacteriaceae bacterium
CCTACATCGCCATGGAGCTGGAGAAGCTCTACTCCAAAGAAGAAGTACTGATGATGTATCTGAACACCATCAACTACGGAGACGGTGCTTACGGTATCCAATCCGCTGCCAAACATTATTTCTCCAAGAATGCCTCTGATCTGACTGTTGTCGAGGCCGCGCTACTCTGCGGTATCCCACAGCAGCCAACCTATAACAATCCTGTCTCCTATCCCGAGAACGCTCTTGCGCGCCGTGATCTGGTGTTGGGCCGAATGCTGTATAACGAGTACATCACCCAAGAGGAATACGATGAGGCGATTGCCACCGAGCTCAACCTCAACGTACAGGAGCGGCCAGACGACGGCATCTATCTCGCGCCGTTCTTCACCTCCTATGTGCGCAACCAGCTCGAAGAGGAATTCACCTCGGATGTGGTGTTCAAGGGTGGACTGACTGTCTACACCACTATCGATTTGGATATGCAGCAGTGGGCAGAGGATGCCTGTGCTGCCAAAGAGGAGACATTGGACAGCGATGTTGAAGTCTCGCTCACCTGTGTTGAGCCGAGTACCGGCTACATCAAGGCTATGCGCGGCGGTAAGGATTACGAGACTGACGAATACAACACCTCCTGGCAGATGCACAGGCAAGCCGGTTCGTGCTTTAAGGCCTTTGCTCTGGCTGCCTGTATCGAGATGGGAATCTCACCATCAACTCAGGTTTCAGGCAAATCCCCAGTCTACATTGGCAACTGGCGAGTCGAGAACTATCAGGGCGGACAGATGGGCACCATGTCGCTGGCTCAGGCCACCGCTGTGTCATCAAACACCGCCTACGCGCGTGTGGTGCGTACCATCGGCGCAGCGAAGGTTGTTGATATGGCCTACCGTCTGGGGATTACCTCTGAGTTGGAGGAACTCAACGCTGTCGTCTTGGGGGCTGCAGGGGGAGTCAATACCTTGGAGATGGCCTCGGCATTTGGCACCCTTGGCAATAGTGGTGTGCACAATGACACCACCGCCATCACTAAGATCCTCGACAGCAACGGCGATGTACTCTATGAGCATCAGGTGGATGGTAATCAGGCTATCTCCCCAGAGGTCGCCTGTGCTGCAACGCAGGTACTGCAAGGTGTTGTCACTGGTGGTACCGGTACCTCGGCCTATATGAACTGGCAGGTTGCAGCTGGTAAGACCGGAACCACTGATAACTACCGTGACTCGTGGTTCTGCGGTTATACCCCGCAACTATCCACTGCCGTCTGGATCGGATCGCGCGAAGAGCGCTACATCCAGGATAATGTTGGCGGGGCAAACTGCTGTCCTGTCTGGCGTGCCTTCATGAACAATGCCCTGTCAAAGTATGAGACAGGTATAGCGTTTCCCACTGCCAATTCTCCGTCATACAACAGCTCGTTGACCTTCATGACCGAGGAAGAGAAGAAGGCGGCCGAAGAGGAAGAGAAGAAGAAGCAGGAAGAGAAGGATAAAGCGACCGATACCGATGGTGACGGTTTCAATGACTTCGATGAGAAGGAAGCCGGTACCGACCCTAATGATCCTAACGATTATCCCGGACCAAAGGAACCGGTTGACAGTGACGGTGATGGTTTCAGCGATGCTGACGAGGCAGCTGCGGGCACCGATCCCAACGATCCAAACAGTTATCCGGGAGCGACTCCTCCGGTTGACCCTGACCCAGGCGACCCTGACCCAGGCGATCCTGACCCAGGTGACCCCACCGACCCAAAGCCAGGCAGCTAGGCAGCTGGGGTTTGGCCGCGGTTAGCAGATTATCGACAACTGACAACAAGGCAGCAGCCCAGAGGGCGGCTGCCTTGTCCGATTCATGTGAAGCTTAAGCCGGATTGAGGCCTATTGTTCCAGCAATATCCTGCGGTAAGCGTAGTCACTTTTAATGATGTCGTCCAGTGACAAGCTGGGTTTCCAACCAAGCAGGTTGGCAGCACGCTGATTGCTGGCGATCAACTTGGCGGGATCTCCCGCTCGTCGCGGCGCATATTCATACTCGAAGTCGAACAGCGCCTGAGCCGCGTTGACCACCTCAGCTACCGAAAAGCCCTTTCCTGAGCCCAGATTGACCAACAGCGAGTCATTGCTCTTTAGGATGTACTGAGCCCCCAAGACGTGCGCGCGCGCCAGATCGGTTACGTGGATGTAATCGCGGATGCAGGTGCCGTCATGCGTTGGATAGTCATTGCCAAAGATGTAGAACTTCTCACGTTGACCTAAGGCAGTCTGCATGATCAAGGGGATCAGGTGTGTGAGCTGATCCTTATTCAGACCGATCTCCAGGGTGCTGTCAGCCCCTGCGACATTGAAGTAACGCAGGATGCAGTAGTTGAGATCATGGGCAGCAGCCACCCATTTGATCATCTGCTCACAGGCCAGCTTTGTCTCTCCATAGGGATTGATCGGTTTGGTCGGGTCATCTTCGCGACAGACAGGTTCTTCCGGCTCACCATAGACGGCAGCTGTGGAGCTGAAGACCACATTGCGCACGCCACAGTCCACCATAGCTTCAAGCATGGTGCGCAGACCCTCTACATTGTTCTCATAATAGGCCAGAGGCTGCTCTACGCTCTCTGGTACAACCAGCTTGGCTGCAAAATGCATGACTACATCGATGGGCTTGGTCTCTGCCTCGGTCAGCAGCACTTTGGTGATATCGCTCTTACGGCGGATATCGCCCCAATAAAAACGGGCATCCTGATGCACGGCGGCTCGACTACCTGTTGATAGATTATCCAGTACAACCACCTCATGGCCGGCGCGAATGAGTTCATAACTTGCGTGACTGCCAATGTATCCGGCACCGCCAACTACTAAAACCTTCATGATCTACCTCAATCTACCTCGGGTTACGTCTTGGTTGACATCGACATCGGCCACGTGAGTGCCGAATGAAAGTGGAGTGCATGCCTGCTGATACAGGCCGCTTCATTATCCGGCGAGCTGCTATGTGATGCAAGCCGTTGTGCTGTCAATCCAACAATTAAGCATACTGCTATAATACGAACGGCCCAATCATCTACTGTGGCGCAGCTGTAGATTGTTTTCTACGACACTACAGCGGGATAGCTGAGATTATCTATAACCTGAAGATAGCACTTTCGGTACAAAGCGATAGGAGAATCGTGTTACCAGCCAAAGAACAATTGCATATCATCCAGAGTGGCGACGCCAACATCGTACCGTTAGCGGCATTGGAGAAGAAGCTGGCCAAAGGCGTGCCACTGCGAGTTAAGCTGGGTGTTGATCCAACCGCCCCAGACCTGCATCTGGGTCATGCCGTGCCGTTGCGTAAATTGCGTCAACTGCAGGACCTTGGGCATCAGGTGGTGCTGATCATCGGTAACGGCACCGCGCTGATTGGTGATCCTTCCGGACGCAACAGCACACGTCCGCCTTTGACTCCTGAGCAGATTGCCGCCAATGCCCAGACCTACGTTGAGCAGGCGTTCAAGATCTTAGACAAGGAGAAGACCGAGCTGCATTGGAATGGCGACTGGTTGACACCGTTGGATTTGGGCGACATCCTCAAGCTGGCAGCGAACTTCACTGTGGCACGCATCCTCGAACGCGATGATTTCTCAAACCGCTACCAGGCTCAGCAGCCCATCTCGCTACATGAGTTCTTCTACCCGGTGATGCAGGCCTATGACTCCGTGGAGATTAAGGCGGATATTGAGCTGGGAGGTACCGATCAGTTGTTTAATCTGTTGGCCGGGCGCGAGCTGATGGAGAAGCTGGACATGGAGCCTCAAGTCTGCCTCACCCTGCCGTTGTTGGAAGGTACAGACGGCAAGCTGAAGATGTCTAAGAGCTATGGCAACTATATTGGTATCACTGATGCTCCCGATGAGATGTTCGGCAAGGTGATGTCCATCCCCGATAACCTGATGTCGCGCTATCTCTATCTGGCATCGACCTATCCTGTCGAAGATATTGAGAAGACGATTGCCGGTCTAGAAGCTGGCGAGCTGCACCCCAATGTCGTCAAACGTCAGTTGGCGGCCAATATCGTCGAAGCCTATCATGGTGCCGAGGCGGCTGTGGAGGCCGAAGCGGCGGTTGATCGGGTGTTCAAGCAGCACGAAGTGCCAGAGGATATCCCTGAGTTCGCTCTTGATCTGACTTTCGGCGATGACGGAACAGTCTATGTTGCTGCCCTGCTGGTGGAGATAGGCTTTGCCGGTAGCGCTGGAGAAGCCCGTCGTCTGATCGATGGTGGTGGCGTGCGCATTTCCGGCGAGGCATTGACGGCAGGGGAGTACAACGTCGATCCCGCGCGTCTTGCAGGAGCCGTTATCCAAGTGGGTAAACGCAAGTTCGCCAAACTGGTCTGAATGATAGCTGTAGTTACCTCATTGTGATTCGCCGATTTTAGTTACCTGTCAGTTCAAACGGTCTGTCGACATTGACAGAGGAGAAGCCATGCTCTTTGCAGATATCGACTATCTGACAAGCGATTTTGAGATTGCCCACGGTTATGTCGAGGTTACAGATGGTCGCATCAGCTACGTGGGTGAGACCGACCCAACAGGATCTGAGCCGATATCTACAGAGCGCTACGACGGCAGTGGCAAGCTGTTGCTGCCCGGGCTTTATAACGCTCACGCGCACGCGCCGATGACGCTGCTGCGTGGTTACGCGGAGAATCTCTCGCTGCACGACTGGCTCAACACCCGTGTGTTCCCCTTCGAGGACAAGATCGATGACAAGAAGGCCTATCCGGCTACGATGTTGGCGATTGCGGAGATGCTGCGGTTTGGCATCGTCAGCTTCTCAGACATGTATTTCTTCTCAGACGCTCGGGCTCAGGCGGTCATCGACAGCGGCATCAAGGCCAACATCTGCCACGGTCTGCTCAGCTTCGACCCCAGTGTTCCCTATCAGCAATTACCAAACAAGGCAATCGATGATCACCTGATAACTACCTATCACAATACCTGTGACGAGCGCCTGAAAATCGAGCTCTGCATCCACGCCGAGTACACCACCTCTCCTCTGGTAGTGGAAGCGGTTGGGCAGGCAGCCGTTGATCACGGCGTGAGCACACACATCCATCTGAGTGAGAGCAGAAGCGAGCACGAGGAGTGCAAGCAGCGACACGGCGGCAAGTCCCCGGCACAATACTTCGAGTCGCTGGGCTTCTTCCGTCAGCCTTGCACCGCAGCGCATTGTGTGTGGACTGAGCCGCAAGATTGGCAGATATTTGTGCGCAACCAGGTCACAGTGGCCTGCTGTCCTGCCAGCAACATGAAGCTGGCCAGCGGTTTTGCGCCAGTGCCGCAGATGTTTGCTGCCGGAGTCAACGTTGCTCTTGGTACCGACGGCATGGCCAGTAACAACAGCCACAATATGTTCAGGGACCTCTATCTTTTGGCATTGCTATACAAAGGTTCTTCGGGGGATCCCACTGTTGTCACTCCTGCACAGGCGCTGGCTGCGGCTACCATCAACGGTGCTCATGCTCAGCGGCGAGTAGATTGCGGCGCGATCAAGGTGGGTAACAGGGCAGACCTAGTAGTGCTGGATGCCAACGTACCATGGATGCAGCCAGCTATCAGTCAGCTGAACAACCTGGCTTTCTCGGCACAGGGAAGCGACGTGGCGCTGACGATGGTCGATGGCAAGGTGTTGTATCGTGACGGCCTATGGCCGACTATCGATGTTGAGCGTGTGGCGCGTGAGACTAGCGAGGCAACGCGAGACATCATCGCCAGCCTTTGATCGGAGAGCCGCAATGAGCAGGGTCCTGATTGCCATGAGTGGTGGAGTGGATAGCAGTGTGGCTGCTTACCTGATGACACAGCGCGGTCATGAATGCGCTGGTGTCACGATGAGGCTCTATGAATCCCAGGGTAACAGCAGTTCTCAGACGTATATCGAGGATGCCAAAGCTGTCTGTGGGCAACTGGGTATTCCACACCATACCATCGATCTGACCGATGCCTTCGCTCGCGCGGTGATAGACTCATTTGTCCAGGCATATACCAACGGTACAACACCCAATCCCTGCGTAGACTGCAACCGTTCTATCAAGTTTGGCGCCCTGTTGCAGAAGGCGACTGAATTGGGATATGACTTGGTGGTCACCGGCCATTACGCCCGCGTGAGCTGGGATGAGAGTGCTGGGCGTTACCTGCTGAAGCGAGGTCTGGATAGAGACAAGGATCAGAGCTACGTGCTCTACACCTTGACTCAGGAACAGCTCTCACACATCGCTTTCCCTTTGGGCGAGCTGACTAAGGAACAAGTTCGGGCCATTGCTTGTGAGCAAGGCTTCATTACTGCCAACAAGCAGGAGAGTCAGGATATCTGCTTTGTCCCAGACGGCGACTACGCCAGATTCATCCATGAGTATGCCAGCTATCAACCGCAGCCGGGTCCCATCGTCGACAGCTGTGGAACGGTACTTGGTGAACATAAGGGGATTATTGGTTTCACCATCGGCCAACGCAAGGGGATAGGGCTCTGGAGCAAGAATCCCCTGTATGTCAACCGCATTGACGCCTCAAGCAACAGTGTAGTAGTGGGAGAAAGCGACAGTCTCTATTCCAATGCGACTATCATTGAGGATATCAATCTGATTCTCTATGAAAGTCTGCAAGGACCATTGGAGGCGACAGCCAGGCATCGTTATCGTCAGGCTGAGAAGCGGGTCATAGTCTATCAGTTGGATGATAACACCCTGAAAGTGGAGTTCGAGCAACCACAGAAGGCACTGACTCCCGGTCAAGCTCTGGTCATCTATCAGGGTGATACCGTCGTTGGTGGTGGCAGGATCACTGCCGACTGAGTCTGGCGTCCAGTGCCAAAAAGGCCCTAGGCTTCCAGTCAGAACGTCCAATCAAAGCATTCACGTCGTTAGTCTGGTGATCAGCACATCCAGTGCCTCACCGGCAGTGCTGCGATTTATTGCAGCGGTAACGAAGATACTGGCAGCGATGATCATAACCAATAATGAGACGATGACCAGTGTTATACAACATGACTGTCTCAGAGCTGTTATCACTTTATCAGCTAGATTATGTCTGAGATGTCCTGAGAACTGATGGCGGATGTATACCTCTCTACCTGAAGACAGGCTCAAGCTCTGGGACATACCAGCTTGCGTCTCTTTATCCTTTTGTATGCTTCCCAGCACTGAGGTGGTCAATTCTTGGGTGTCGGATCGATCAAACAGGGTAGTGTTGTCATCGCGATCTGAATTCTCCCGCACTATTTGACTCTCGAGTTCGTTGTTCAGCATGTTGAGTTCAACTATCTCGGTCAATCTAGATGCCAACTCAGATTCCAATAGGGTCTTCTCGGTAATGGCATGTTGCAGGTTGGCCTCAAGTAGCTGAGTATCGACACTGACCTGCGTCAGATCCGCGATCATCTCATCTCGACTCAATTCAACTGTAGCGATAATATCCTGTGCCTCAAGCAAATTGTTGCGCAAGGAGACGTTTTCGGTATTCTTGCGTCTGAGCTTATCGGAAAGGTCGCGTAATAGCTCGTCTCGTTGGTTGATCTGCAGCTGCAATGTCTCAATCTGCGTACTATATTGTTGCACCAGAGCTATGATCTGAGAACCACTGTCCTGCAGATGTTCCTTGGCAACGAAGATGTCCTTTGCCAGTGTCAACTCACTGCTAAAGCTCACGCTTTTCTCTTCAGGGAAGATCACAAGCTATTCTCTTTGAAGTACTGGTCAAGAGCTTCTCGGATGATGTCTGATGAGCTGCTGGGTGTGAGGCCATGGATCTTGTTGTAGGCTGACCTTTCCAGAAGCTGCACATACTGATCGGCGAAGATATAGAAGCCCTTGTAAACAGTAGGGCGCTCAAGTGTCTTGCCTTTCTCACTATGGAGAGGCCCGCGTCCTGCTGGCTTAGAGGGCTTGGATATTGCCTCGGCACTAGGTTCGTTGGTTGAATCATTCATAGAAATCCCTTTCTCCTCTTGACAATGTAGTGCAATACTATGCTAGCATACAATACACACTTGTAAACAGCATCATATAGCAAGAGTATAGTATACCGCGAATATAAAGGAAAGTGCCATGGATCTGCAGACTTCTCCCTTAACCCTCAAAGAGACCGTTCGATCTGTGGTTAGCGAGAGACTGCTTGCGCGGATTGATGCAAACAGGGGTGTCCCTTGTTTCATCAGTGCTCCTAAAGGGTATGGACGTACGACCTTAGCCCACTGTTATGCTGTCAGTCGTTATGACCTTGATGCTGTGGTGTGGCTGGATGGCAGTAGTCAACTGTTCAACGATAGCATCGAGAATGGCGAGATACCTGAGCTTTTATTTAGAAGCGTCTCGCATTCTGTCGATCACTCTGGTCTGGTGATTGTCGATGACTTGCCGTTACTGGATTGCAGCGCGGCTGAGAGCCTTTCGGATAGCTTAGACCGATTGCTTGAGTCTGGGATACAAGCCATTGTTATCACTACACCGTTGCATGATGTATTCGAAACCCTGCAGTCAGATAGGATGTTGATAAGCGGACGCGATCTTTTGCGCTCGCGCGAGATGGATGCTGAGGCTATCCTGAAGCTAGTCGAGGATTTCTTCACCGAGGATCTACCTTTTGAGTTCTTGTTTACAGGTATGCTGATCGTACTGATACAACGGGGGTGTTTTGAGGATATTCGTTCCTTGGGATATCTAATCCGCGATGACGTCCCAGCTTTGCTGGATTCAATCTGCCCGTTGTTTGGCATCGACGCAACAGAGCAGAGGTTCTCAATGCGGTCGGTTGCTGTGAACCTGATCAAAGACCGAGTTGATTCGCTTCTCTCCAGAGCAGTAGAGTCCGGTTGCGTCAGTGCTACCATCTCGGATTCCAGCAGCTTCCAACAGCTGATCAGAATCGCGTCATTGTTGTTTGATCGCGATCAGAAACGACGTTCGCATGAGTTGCTGAATCTGGCTGGCGAATTGACGCTTGACTTAGAGGTTGTGGCACAGCCGCAGCTCCACCTGCAACCACAACCACAACCACAACCACAACCACAGTCGCAATTTCAGCTGCATTCTTCGAGGCAATCGCAGCAGCCCCTGTCATCAAATCCTCCGCACTCAGCTCAATCGGTCGAGTTGGGTTCGCATCAAAAAGGCTCAGCTCCACCACTATTAAGTATCAAGTTGCTTGGTGATCTGGAGATCACATTAGGTGATACCGTCTTGGATGACTCGCTCTGGAAGCGCGGCAAGGTTAGGATGCTACTTATCCATTTGGCTTTGAATCTAGGTAGAGGACTAGCGCGTGAGACGATCATGGATCACCTCTGGCCAGACATGGATATCAGGCATGCTACCGATAATTTCTACGTAACCTGGTCTAGGATGTGTCGGGCGCTGTCAGGTTCGGCGAATCATTGTCCCTACCTGGTGAGCAATGGCATGCTCTGTCGAATCGATAACCGCTACGTGAGCACCGACATCGCGGAGTTTGAGCGGTTATCCAAGCAGGTCCTCTTTGCGCTTGGTAGCAAGGAGGAGCGCATTGAGGCTTTCCTGCAGATGGAGCGGTTGTACAGGGGGGATCTGCTCTCCGGCTGTATCTGTGATGACCGCATCAATGGCGCTCAACAACGGTATCGCTTGCTGTTGGTTGACGCCATGCTGTCAGGATCACAGCTGTTCAGTGAGACGGGACACGATAACAATGCGCTCTGGTTTGCTCGCAAAGCCTATGAGATCGACCCCACGCGGGAGGATGTCTATCGCGTCTTGATGGACGTGCAGAACAGGGCGGGCCAGCGCACCTCAGCACTGCAGACCTATTTCGCCTGCAAGAAATATCTCGATGAGGAACTGGGGATCTTGCCATCTCAGCGCACAACAGCCTTGTATCAGGAACTGATACTGGACAAGCACTGAGCAGAGGCGATGCCAGGTGTCGAATCTATGCTATGCCATCTGCCTGTTTCGATTTTATGGCGGGTGCCTGATATGGGAGCCTTTATGCGTGTTAAACCGAGAAGGGGTTTGTGGAGAAGCGTTGTAAGGCTCCCGCCAAAATTATGCGATTTGGCGACAAAATCACACGGAGGATAAAAAAACCAGACGTCTGTGGTAGAGTTCTCAGGTGGCGAATAATCAACCGATCGTGTTTGTGACGACTGGCCTGAATCAGCTATTGGAAAGACGATCGGCTTCACCGAAAGATGACTATCCCCAGTGGATATATAGAGAGGGCATATACAGTATATGGCTGGATTCTTATCAAGACTTTTGAATGCCGGCGAAGGCAAACAGCTTAAGGCCTTTGAGGCGACCGTCAAAGAGATCAACGCACTGGAACCGCAGATACAGGTACTGTCAGATGAGCAAATCAAGGCTCAGACCGAGATACTGCGGGCTCGCTACGCAGCGGGTGAGACGCTCGACCAGCTGCTACCCGAGGCCTTCGCGACCGTACGTGAAGCGTCTGTGCGTACGTTGGGGATGAGGCACTTCGACGTACAGCTCATCGGTGGTATGGCCTTAAACGCCGGACAGATCGCCGAGATGAAGACCGGTGAAGGTAAGACGCTGGTATCAACTCTAGCTGGTTACCTCAATGCCATAGGCGGCGGAGGCGTGCACGTGGTTACCGTCAACGACTATCTGGCTAAGCGTGACAGTGAGTGGATGGGCAGGATCTACCGCTTTTTGGGCATGGATGTTGGCCTGATCCAATCAGGGATGAAGACCGCCGAAAAACTACCGGCTTATCAAGCGGACATCACTTATGGCACCAACTCGGAATTCGGCTTTGACTATCTGCGTGACAACATGGTCTCTCGTATCACGGACAGGGTACAGCGTGGGCATGCTTACGCCATCGTTGATGAAGTCGACTCGATCCTCATCGATGAAGCCCGTACACCATTGATCATCAGCGGTATTGGCACACGCGCTGCTGAGACCTACAACAAGTTCGCGCGAGTGATGCCATCGCTTCACCGTGACAGCGACTTCGAGATGGATGAGAGCAAACACACCATCTTCGCCACCGAGAGTGGTTTGAAGAGGATTGAGAACCTGTTGGGTATCGACGATATCTACGATGATCCCTCTGGCCAGCTGGTCAACCATCTGCAGCAGGCTCTGCGTGCTGAGTTCCTCTATAAGCGTGATGTCGATTATGTGGTTGTTGATGGTGAGGTCAAGATCGTCGATGAGTTCACCGGTCGCATGATGGAGGGCAGGCGTTACTCAGAGGGCCTGCATCAGGCCTTGGAGGCCAAGGAGCGGGTGCTGATCCGCGAGGAGAACCAAACACTGGCCACTATCACGTTGCAGAATTATTTCCGCCTCTACAAGAAGTTGTCAGGCATGACCGGTACCGCCATGACCGAGGATGCGGAGTTTCGGCAGATCTACAATCTACCTGTCATGGCCATCCCGTCCAATAGGCCAGTGATCCGCGAGGATCGAAACGATCTGGTCTATCGTACTATCGAAGCAAAATTCAACGCGGTGGCCGATGATGTGGTTGAGCGCCACTACAATGGTCAACCGTCACTGGTGGGTACGGTTTCCATCGAGAGTTCGGAGCGCTTATCCCGCTTGCTGGAAAAACGCGGTATCCCTCATGAAGTGCTCAATGCCAAGCACCATGAACGTGAGGCTCTGATCATCGCGCAGGCGGGTCGTGCCGGCGCGGTGACTATCGCCACCAACATGGCTGGTCGAGGCACCGACATCCTCTTGGGCGGCAATCCCGATTACCTCGTTGATGAGCTATTGGTGAATCAGGGTATCGATCTCGATGAGGCCAGCGAGGAACAACGGGAGAAGGCGACAAAGAAAGCCAAGGACATCACCTCGCAGGAGCACGAGGCCGTGGTGGCAGCTGGCGGATTAGCGGTCATCGGTACCGAGCGACATGAGGCTCGACGCATAGACAACCAATTGCGTGGTCGTTCCGGTCGTCAGGGAGATCCGGGCTGTACGCAGTTCTATCTCTCGCTTGAAGATGACCTGATGCGCTTGTTTGGCGGCGACCGTATGGAGCGCATCTCAAATATCATGCTCCGCACCGATATGCCCGACGATATGCCCATTGATTCGGGGATGGTATCCAAGGCCATTGAGAGTGCTCAGCGTCAGGTTGAATCCATGCACTTCGAATCCCGTAAACACGTGCTTGAATACGACGATGTGATGAATCGCCAGCGCTCGGCGATTTACAACGAACGCAACGCGATTCTGGAAGGCAAGGACATCCATCAGCGTGCTCTGGATATCATGCAGGATACGGTGGAGAAGGCTGTTGGCGATTATTGCTCCGGTGTCAGCGACGACTGGGATTGGGATGGTCTCAAGCTTTGGTTGACCGAGCTCACCGGTAGCGACGAGCTTGATCCACGAGACATCGAACATGACGATGATGAGGATAAGCTCATCGATGGATTGTTGACGTACCTTGAGGGAGTGCTGAACGAGAAAGAGCAATCCATCGGCAGCGAGCAGATGCATCGACTCGAATCACAGGTGATGCTGCGCATCATGGACACACGCTGGATGAACCATCTGCAGGAGATGGATTATCTCAAGGCTGGCATCGGCCTGCGTGCCTTTGGTCAACGCGATCCGTTGACGGAGTACAAAAACGAAGCGCATGCCGCATTTGGCGAGTTACGCGATTCGATGTACGGGGACTATCTGCGCACTATCCTGCGCATCCAGATCGTCAGGGCAGAGGAGCAGCCGGCAGCGCAGCTGAACTCGGCGCAGTATTCTGGACCTTCTGAGAACATTCCATCGCTGATGCAGGATGCTCGGCAGCGAGCGATGCAGCACAACGCCTCCCAGCCGGCAGTCGGCAGCGAATCAGCGACTGTTGGCGGTAGACCTGGCGGAATTCGGCCAGCTCAAGGCAAGACAGCGACGATAGTCAAGGACAAGGAGGATCCGTTCGCTAACGTTGGCCGCAATGATCCCTGTCCTTGTGGCAGCGGCAAGAAATTCAAGAAATGTCACGGCGCGAGCATCGGCTGACCGTCTCAATGTGTTCCAGTATCAATACGTAAGGGATAAAGCATGATAGAGGATCTGACAGAACAGCTCAAAGCTCTCGCGGACCGCATAGAAGATGCCGAGAGTTATTTACGTCTGGAGCAGAAGCGCAGTAAGCTCAGTGAGCTGGAGGGCGAATCGCTGCAACCGGGATTCTGGGATGACCAACAGCGAGCCCAACAGGTATCCAAGCAGGCTTCTGATCTGCGTAGCGAGCTTTCTGAATTCGATAGTGTCCGTACAGCGCTTGAAGACGCTCTGGTAGCTAACGAACTGGCGGTGCTGGAAGGCGATGAATCCTTAGCAGCTGAGGTCCCCTTGGCTTTGCGGCAACTTAACCAACGTGTCGACACGCTGGAGCTCTCCTCCTGGTTCTCCGGAGAATTCGACAGCGGAGACGCCATCATCAACATCAATCCCGGGCAAGGGGGTCTGGAGGCACAGGACTGGACCGACATGCTGTTCAAGATGTATCTGGGCTATGCTCAGCGCAACCGCTGGAAGGTGGAGGTGTTGGACGCCCCTCCGGGCGAGGTGATAGGGCTTGATCACGCAACCTTCATCGTCAGTGGTCGTAACGCCTATGGTATGCTCTCGGCCGAACAGGGCGTGCATCGTCTGGTGCGTATCTCTCCCACCGATGAGAAGAAGCGACGTCAGACCACATTCGCGGGAGTCGAGGTGTTGCCCGTGCTGCCCGATGATATCGAAGTTGAGATCAATCAGGCCGATTTGCGTATCGATGTTTATCGCTCCAGCGGTCCAGGTGGCCAAAGTGTCAATACCACCGATTCGGCCGTGCGGATTACCCACGTTCCCACCAACACCGTGGTAACCTGTCAGAACGAGAAATCACAGCTGCAGAACAAGGAGGCGGCGATGAAGATCCTCAAAGCCCGCCTCTACGAACTGGAGCAGGCTAAGCGTGACGCGGAGCTCGAGGAGTTGCGCGGTCCAAGGCATGACGCGTCATGGGGCAATCAGATCAGGAATTATGTCCTTTACCCCTATCAGATGGTGAAAGACGTGCGTACCGGAGTAGAGATCGGCAATGTTGAGGCCGTGCTCGATGGCGATCTGGATCAATTCGTGATTGCCTTTCATCGCTGGCGCACCGAACAGGAAGGAGCAGCTGTCAATGGCTGATCCCGATACAAATGTCGAGCAGGCACCTAACCAGAGCGTAAGCAACAAGATCAAGCTCAAGGCCGCTGGCATGCGCCAAGGTATCATCAGCATGATCGCCGCCGCTGGCAGTGGACATCCGGGCGGCTCGCTTTCGGCAACCGATCTGGTGGCTACGTTGTTCTTCGGCGGCACGCTGCGTTATGATGCCGGCAATCCGTCCTGGCCTGATCGTGACCGCTTCATCCTTTCCAAAGGACACGCGGCACCGGTGTTGTACGCGGCTTTGGCGCACGCAGGTTACTTCGACACCGCCGAGCTGGTGACCCTGCGCAAGTTCCACTCACGGTTGCAGGGACATCCGGATTCTCAGAAACTACCTGGAGTCGAGGTTTCCACCGGCTCGCTGGGACAAGGTCTCTCCATCGCTGCCGGGTTGGCCCTGGGATTGTCAATGGAGGCTGCTGGTGTCGCCGCGGATGTCATCGGGGAAGCCGCTACAGATACGGCCAGCGTCGCCGCGAATGTTACGACTCCAACCAAGCGTGTCTTCGTGTTGCTTGGCGACGGTGAATGTCAGGAGGGGCAGGTTTGGGAGGCGGCGATGTTCGCCGCGCACCATAGACTCTCCAATCTTGTCGCCATCATCGATAACAACAACCTGCAGATCGATGGAAGCTGCAGTGATATCAACGACCTCATCGATCTTTCGCAGAAATTCACAGCTTTCGGCTGGTATGTTATCAAGGTCGACGGCCACGACGTCGAGGCCATCCAGTCAGCTCTGGAAGCAGCGACAGCCTATCAAGAGGGCCCGGTTGCCATCGTTGCGGCGACTATCAAAGGCAAGGGCGTCA
>JAAYYH010000284.1 GCA_012515495.1 Coriobacteriaceae bacterium
CATGCCCATGATTTACCAAGCCAACCAGCAGGTTTATCATCCAGTGAAATTAGCTGCACATCATAAGCTGATACGATATTGGCTGTTGCGTCCTCACTGGCGTCATCAACACAGATAATCTCAATAGCGGTGATGCTTTGAGCTTTCAGATCATTCAGCAACCGCGGCAACGTTGTTTCCTCATTGCGTACGGGAATAATCACCGAGACAGACGGATAATCAGACTGATTATCGTTGATGCTCGAAACTTTGGGGAATCGATGGAAGAGAACCGCAGTGAACATCAATCCGAGGGCGATGAAGATGAATTCGATCATGGTTGTAGCCGTCATGTTAGTCTTTTAGCGTTCTCTTGATGGCATCAGCAGCTAACTTACCGGTGAGAATCGATACAGGTAAACCAGATGGACTAAACGTCCATTGGCCGCACTGATAGACATCTACTATCGGCGTCTTCACCGATTCTTGAATCTTCTTGAATCTGGTTTCCGCTGGCAGTACATCATTAGTGAAAGCCCAGCCTGTAATCGCTCCCTGTTTGTTGCCTGTTTCACGTTCGATGGTCAAAGGTGTTGAGCAGATTACGAATTCTAGATTATCAGCAAGCTTTGGGAAAATCGTGTCATTGAGGATTCGAATGACCCTCTCGCTGCAGAATCGTTTGAAAGTTTGATACTCACCACGTTCTGCGAGATGCTTCACAAACCGATAATCCATCAGAGTGCTGATAATGATTCCCGTCTTCCCTTCAGGCGCGAGTGAGACGTCCCGCAAGGCAGGGCATGATAGTTCATAGGTCGTAGTATCGAGATACTTCCCAAGCCAATCCATCAAACTTATCTCGTCCCGATTCAGGATTGTCTGAGAATCTGCTAATGACAGGAGACCTTTGGTCGATGGAGTGTAAAACGCGTGAGCGCCGCAGATCTCGCGAAAAAAATCGGAGCTTAATGTGGAACCAACATAAAGGCTTAGTACTGAATCCCCACCCTCACTGTGGCTCACCAGATGTCGTTGCTTCTCTATAGCTGCTGTTTGATCGCTTCTCAAAGAAGAATAGAGCTCAGTTTGGTCAGCTGCCCAAATGAGATGCTGATAGTGGTACGTATCGCCGTTAGCAGTAGAAATTTCATGTATCACAGGATCAATCGAGTTGATGGTTGTGTGCGTTACAATTTCCCCACCTGATGAGAGTATGTATTCATCCAACTTTTGAGCAAGTGCTCCCATGCCGCCTTTTGGATAGCTATAATCCAGATAGAGCGAGAAATAGCTCAACGCAAAAGATGTCGGAGTGCCTTTGAAGAAGTGCTGGGTGATCAGGGCTATTAAAGCATCATTATCCGTGAATCGCCGTAAATGCTCGACTACGGGAGCTCTAAGCCGACTAGCCTTTGAGATGTTGACCTGATATTTCAGCAACCACGGCAATAAGGTCTTGAGCAAGTATTCGCTGTCACGCATATCGTCTCGGAAGAGTGGGTTGTCGATTCCATATATCACATCCATATAACCCATGACTTTTTCGATCTCTGCGCAGATAGCGGCGATATCTCGTCGGTTCTGCGGAAAAATCTCCGAAAGCATTTCTGCGTAATCATTGAGACTGGCACGTGAGTCCAACCTGATCCAGCAGCTTTCAATCCCAATAGAGACCGGGTTCTTTTCTACCTGTAGCTCAATATTCAGACTTCTCAGCATTGGAAAGATGATGCCCGAGTCTTCAAATGCCCTGATTCCAGCATCAAAAGCAAAACCGTGATGCCAGAATGTGGTTACAAGACCGCCTGTATGGTCAGCCTTTTCACAAAGCAACGTCCGAATACCATAACGACAAAGAAAAGCAGCAGCAGTCAATCCTGCGATTCCGCCACCTACGACAATCGCGTCATACTCTTTGCTCATCTATCCAGCTCTTTAAGGAAGGAGATAATCTCCCTGATCCGCACAGGTCCTTGATCTTCCTCTGAACAGATGCAATCCTTCTCATAATTCAACAGGGTGGCTTCATCGACTGACGCTCCAAGCCAACACTTCCTTGCTCCGACCAGATTACCCACGGCGATACGACGCATAATCCCTCGGATGTCAGCTCCTTCTCCCCCATTGCAGCGCGGACTTTCACAGAATCGGCATCGCAACGCCAGACGCATGATCTTGCGATGAGATGCGTCATATCCTTCATATAATCGATCGTCAGTAAAGGGCTTCTCTACAATTCTGACGTAGTCTTCCATCCCTTCGCGATAAACATACGGCTCCATACCCAGCTTACGCAACAGCACATTAGCCGCAGTCAACCCTGATGTCGTGACCGTAGGTGTGCCAGTACCCATCACCGTTGATTCGCCGCAACAAAACAGATTGTCCCATTCGGTTCGCGTGTGTAGCCGCTTGAACATATGTTGGCCAAGCATCTGTTTGGGACCCGCAACCGCGCCGCCATTCTTCAGTGTATAGCGTTCAATAGTTTTAGGCGTAGCGACCTCAGCATATCGCAGAGCCTGGCTAAAACCTGGAAAACGTTTTTCCAACACAGAGATCAACCGCTGTTTCTCAAGTTGCTTTCTCTCGATGTAATCTACTGGCTGCACCAGATCCCAGTTCGAAAAAGTCGGTCCGATAGCTAGTACGGTGTGTTCATCGTCTGCGCAAAGGGTTCTATCGTCCAAGCTGAGTATGTAAGCTGTGACTTCGCTCTCATCCAACAGATCAGGATTTCCCACTAACATCTCAATTGGCTCGGTTCCTTCTGGTATCACCTCTTTATCCACGACAGAATAGAGGACAACACTGGGATAGGTTGGCAGCTGTTGAGCTGCCCACTCACGTCGCTTCAGAGTCGAATACTGTGAATCGATCAGTTTGCTATAGAGATTCCAGACGGTTCCAGAATAGATGATGTTCTCAGCTTCAAGCGTGTTTCCATCATCAAGTTCAACACCAGAGGGCTTACCATTGTCAAAGCAGATGGAAACCACTTCGCGACCAAGGAACATCTCGCCATTATTCTCTTCGATGACCTTCTCAAGCTTACCAGGTAAGAACAGTGTTGAACCTGCTGGATAATAGCTACCACCAACATGGTTATCAACGAACATCACTGCTGCCATCACAGCTGGTGCCTCTTCAACCGTTGCATAGCAATATGTCGAAGTCAGCTTATCGAAGAACTTGAAGATCTCCGGATCCTTGAAGTATTTTTGCAAAAGATTCTTGGCGCTCTTATTCAACATCCTCAAAAAACGGAAGTAGGAAATGGGATGTTTCTTGATACTTCTAAGCGCTGAATCACGGTCGGTTTCATCAGCCGTTGTATACGTAGGTGTTTCAACCATCACATGTCGATAGATAGTATGCATATCAGCATAGAAACGCTGGATATTCGATTTTTCAGAAGGAAATATAGTCGATAGCTCATCAGCAAATCTTTGTACGTCTGCCCAGAAACGTATGCGATTCCCCTTGAAATTCACACAGTACAATAGATCGTGGCGTATTATATCGATTGGTTCTTCCAGTGAGTTGAAGACAAAGCGATGCGCGTTGAAACCCTTCTCACCAAAACCGTAGAGCATGGCCGCACCGATATCAAACGTCACATGACCGCGTTTGAAAACACCACATGAACCACCCGGATTGTAGCTCTTCTCAATAACGGCTACAGATAGACCGCGTTTAGCCAGCAAGCTGGCAGCAGTCAATCCTGAGAGTCCCCCGCCTATAGCGATTACATCGTATTTCATGCTCATATTCTACTACATATATACCAAGTAATAGCTCTCCACGATGTACAATCAAGCACAACATTGAGGGATCAGAATTGGCTGTTGATTGGCGATAACAGAGCGGCGGTACCGGTATGAAACATAACCTCAAAAGGATACTGGGTTGGGCAGGCGTCTCAGCGTCATTGGTCTTCTCAAGTCTTTGGGCTTATTGGGGTGCCATGGAGAACTTCCATGAAGGTTGGTATTCAGCCTCGATATCGGAGAACCTGTTTATGCTGGTATTCCAGTATCTATTGATAACCATCATCTTCGTTTTGCTGGCAGTCATCGCGCTGCGATTCAAGAAGATCGGTTTAATGTTGCACGGTCTCGTAGCGGCTTTTTGTATCTGGTTCTTCTCAGGCGCAAATATCTTGGTCTTGGGTCCGATGATTGTCGTACCAATCATCGGACTTGGGCTGATGTATTTTTTTGGGGAACCTGAACCGAAGAAGTGGGCGTATCGTCTAATAGTGGCAATTCCTTTGATCATCATACTGGCGATATCTGTGCCGCAAGCTATCAAGGTATCTCAGCGAGTTAACGATGGAGACTTCGGTATCAGAATTGTCGAAGGCCAGATGTTCACCTTGGCTTGGGCACCGCGAGGACCAGGTTGGCCAGACGCGGGAACATCATGGTACGAGGCAAACGAGATTTGCCGTCATATTTCCGAAGATGGAACAACCGTCATGGAAACAGAACAGAATATCTGGCGATTACCCACCGTTGAGGAATCTGTAGACGCAATGATGCTGCATAGTCAGAATTCTGGTGGAACATGGAATGCCGCTGAGGAAAAGGCTAGTTACGAGAATGCTCCGGACAAAGAGACTCCCTTGTGGGACGTTCACTCCAAAGTCATCTATTATTGGACCGCGGATACATCGCCTGACGATGATCAGCGCGCATATATCATCGTTTATCACGGAGAGGTCTTTGAAAGAGTCAAGACCGAAGGGCAGGGTTATCTGAGCTTTCGCGCTGTCAAGGATGTCGACAGGGTTAACAACAGACAATAATGTCCTGATAGTATCCGAAAATGTGCCGGTCTTGATTAAATGTGCTTGTCTTGTTTTAAACATTTATTGACTGACGGTTACTCCTGGTTTAAAGTTGCGAACATTGCCAAGAAGCTGTTAGTCCGTCAATAAGATTGGAGAAGTGCGATGGCAGGAAAATATGACAGATATGTCCTTCAACCCCCACACACGACGATGACCACAAAAGGCGATGGAACTGTGATCTTCAATGGTATTTTCGCCAAGGGCCTGGAACAATGGGGTGAGCCGATGAATATGGGTCTTCAGATCATCAGTCGACCATTCAGAAGTGACAATCCTACGCATCTTCATAATTTTCAAGAGTATCTAGCCTGGTATGGAACCAATCCTGACGACCCAACGGATTTTGATGCAGAGATAGTCATCTACTTGGGTGAGGAGCTCGAGGAACACATAATAACCCAACCTACAGTCTTAAGCTTACCGCCGGGACTGGTTCATTGCCCGCTTGAGATTAAGCGAGTTGGCAGCCCTATCATCCAATTAGAGATCATGTTACCCCCATGTGACGGAACAACACCCACGCGAGAACCCTACTTCGATGAGGACAAGGAGTTCACAACTGAAGGTGCTGTGGAAATCGTCCGCACTCCGATAGTGAAGTAATCAATCGTCGGCATAATCACTGTAGTCACGAGTATCCAAAGCAATCTTGAACCAAGGAATGAGGTTTTGTATGACCGAATATGCGGATGTCTTCAAGCCAATCAGAATCGGCCCAATCTTACTCAAGAACCGCATAGGTGTCGCGCCTGCGGCACCGTTCCTCGCCAGTCATACAAAGGGAGTATCCCCAGAATTCTACGCATACACAGAGAATCTAGCCCGATCAGGGGCAGCATTGATAACTCTTGGTGTCACTGATGTCGGCCCAGGGGTCAATACCGGTGCCCGAACCATGAGCGCCGGAAACGACCTCTACCTACCTGATCTGGGTGAGATCGCCGATTGCATCCACATACACGATGCTGCTGCAGGAATCGAGCTTGTGTATTCCCGCTATATGCTGATGCCAGCTGACAAGGTTGTTAACCAAACCTCTACAGAGGAAGTTGAAGCGATTATCGATTGCTTTGCTCAAGCTGCCGGACGCGCGAGAAGAGCAGGTTTTGACGTCGTGATGATACATGGTGGACATGGTAACGTGCCTGCCATGTTCTTCAATGAGAAGATCAACAAAAGATCTGATCGTTTTGGTGGCTCATTTGAAGGACGCTGTCGATTTGGTGTTGAACTGCTTGACGCAGTTCGAAAGGCTGTCGAGGGGAAACTCGCCATAGAGTACCGTATCAGCGCTGAAGAGATTTTACCCGGAATGACCACAATTGAGCAGACTCTTGATTATGCCCGCGTGATCCAGCATCAGATCGATCTCTTACACGTCTCTCGCGGAATGTTGGAAGTAACCGAGCTTCTACCTTACATTAATGTACCTCTGTATCTTCCTCGCGGAATCAACTTACCATATGCTGCCCGTTTCAAGCGCGAACTTGAAGTACCGATAACCGTTGTTGGCGGTTTTGATTTAACGCTAGCCCAACAGGCTATCGCCGCAGGCGAAGTAGATATGGTATCGATGATACGGACCGTCCTTGCGGATACCGACTGTGTTGAGAAGGCACGATTGGGAATGGGTAAGAAGATTCGTCCTTGTATCCGCTGCAATACGTGCATCGACCGAACCCACACAGACCGAGTAGCGATTCAGTGCGCAGTCAATCCAATCCTTGGCCGTGAAACACGGTTCGAAAAGGGAATGGCTACTCGCCCCAAGCGCGTCGCCATCATCGGTGGTGGCGTTGCCGGGCTAGAGGCAGCCCGTGTCTGTGCCCGACGAGGGCACATCGTTGATCTGTACGAGAAGCAAGATCGCTTAGGTGGTCTCTTCAACATGGCTTGTTCTGCCAAATTCAAACAGGAACTGCGAACCTATCTCGATTGGTCCATTCAAGACGTAGAGTTGAATAATGATATCTCTATCCACCTGAATACAGAGATCACCCCCGAGCAGATCCGTTCTATTAAACCTGATGCACTCGTGATAGCTGTAGGAGCAAAAGCTATAACCCCGCGCTTTTCTGCCAGTGATAGCGGTAAGGTTGTCTGGGTTGGCGATGTTGAATGCGGCTACAAGCCTGTTGGCGACACAGTGTTAATCGCCGGTGCGGGAGTAACCGGACTGGAGTGTGCTCTCGAATTGAGTAATGCCGGCAAAAAGGTTACTCTTGTCGACCTCTTGCCACGCGCACAGATCGGTGTAGGTGGAACTACAATCAACCTCATCCTTCTCTTTGACCTGCTCAAGGACAACGGAGTCGAACTGATCTGTCAGAGCCGAGTTCTCGATATCGACGACAACGGTGTTCTCATTGAATCCACTGATGGCACCCAAAAGATCCTTCCTTGTGATACTGCAATACTTTCACTGGGCTTCAAGCCTGATCCAGAAGCTCTCTCCCCGTTGATGGGCCTCATTGAGCCGACGTACCTAATCGGTGACTGCAGTCCTCGCGGCGGGACCCTGCATAGGGCAACCCGCAGTGCCTTTGAGAAATGTATGCAGATCTAAGGGAAATGAGCGCTTATTACACGACGCACTGTCTTTGATACGATTGAGACTATTTTGATTCAGGATTTTCCTGGGGGGCAGAACAACGAATAGCACAGCAGAAGAAACAGCCAGGCTGAGTGCGGAAATATATTTCGAAGCAGTCCAAAGAACAGCCTGCGCGTTTGCCCATCATCAAGCAATCTTTGATGATAATCATATTATGACCGACTATGTCTTCTTGGATGTCAATGAGTCTTTCGAAGACCTTACGGGGTTAAAGCGAGAAGGGGTATTGAATAAGCGCTTCATCGCTGATGTTTCAGTTGATAAGAACTCGGCTTCCAAATGGGTGGACCTCTATGCGAAGGTATTGGAATCAGACAATCCGTTGGAGATAGAGGAACACTCCGCAGAATACGATAAATACTACTCGATTAAGGCATATCGCTCGGACCGCGGTCACTTCACCACGCTTTTTAATGACAGAACTGCAGAGATGACCATGCAGGATATTGCTCATTATTTCATCAGGAATATGGGAAGCACCATCGATTTCAACAGATTGGTTGATTTTGCCTGCAAGATATCAGGTGCTCGCATC
>JAAYYH010000285.1 GCA_012515495.1 Coriobacteriaceae bacterium
CACGTGCGCTACAAGGCCGCCGTCGCCGAGGATGGTGACCATCACCGGGGGCAGCGGCACGAAGGGAACGGCTGCCCCCGTGGTGAGATCGCGCACCTCGCCGCCGACGAGGTCGACCTCGAGCTCGTCGGCCTCGCCGATGCTGCTCGTGTCGCACTGCAGAACCGGCAGGCCCACGTTGATGGCGTTGCGGAAGAAGATGCGGGCGAAGGTCTTGGCCAGCACCGCCTTGGTGTTGGAATGGATGAGTACCAGCGGAGCCTGTTCGCGTGATGAGCCGCAGCCAAAGTTGGTACCAGCTACCAGAATGCCTCCCTGTAAAGAGACTCTCTCGTAATAGTTGGGATCTAGTTCCTCCATGGCGTGATGAGCCATCTCATTCATGTCATTGGACTTGAACTTGTATTTTCCACTGATGATGTAATCGGTATTGATATCATCACCAAATCTGAATGCTTTTGCTTTAATCGTCACGTGTGCTCCTTACGTAATGCGCCCCTCGAGTTGTTAATGCGCCCCTCGAGTTGACGCCGCTTATGCCTGATCGACTCACAGATACTTGCGCGGATCGGTGATGCGACCTTCCAGCATGCTGGCTGCTACAGTTGCCGGGCTGCCAAGATAGATGAAGGAATTGCTATTACCCATCCTGCCTTTGAAGTTTCGGTTGGCGGTGGAGATGACGTTCTCGCCATCGCTGGGCACGCCGTTGTGAGTGCCCACGCAAGGACCACAACCGGGTGTGACCACACAGGCACCAGCCTCGACCAGATCTTGGATGTAACCTGCGGCCATCGCGTCCAGATAGATGTCGCGCGACGCGGGCGCAACCACCAGACGCACATCAGGATGGAGCTTGCGACCCTTGAGGATGGACGCGGCGATGGCGAAGTCCTCCAGCCTGCCGTTGGTGCAGGTGCCTATCACGCCTTCTGCCACGGGAGTCTCCTCCAGCTCTTGTAGTGGCACAACATTGCCCACCGCGTGAGGCTTGGCGATCTGCGGAGTAAGTTTGGTGGCATCGATGTGGATGGTCTGGGCATAGATGGCATCCTGATCGGGATCGACTGGCCGCGGCTCGCGTACCAGATCACCGCGGGCAGCGAAGAAGGCCAGGGTCTTGTCGTCAGCTTTCATCAGACCGGCTTTGGCGCCAACCTCAATGGCCATGTTGGCAATGGTCATGCGTGCGTCGACCGAGAGCGCATCGATGGTGCTGCCGCTGAACTCGATGGCTTTGTAGGTTGCGCCGTCCACGCCGATCAGTCCAGCCAGATGCAGGATGAGGTCCTTGGAATAGACGCCCTTGGGCAGCTCGCCCTCGCAGATGACATGGATGGTCTCGGGTACCTTGAACCAGAGCTTGCCCGATACCATGGCAGCCGCGCCATCAGTGGAGCCTACCCCTGTGGAGAAGATGTTCAGCGCTCCGTAGGTGCAGGTGTGAGAATCACAACCCACTACCAGGTCACCAGGTACGATCTTGCCGCTCTCGGGAACCAGTTGATGACAGACGCCGCAACCCCAGTCATAGACGTGGATGCCAGTCTGCTTGCCAAAGGCACGCATCTTAGCGTGAATCGCGCTCACGCCCTCCAGCGGAGAGGGGCACGAGTGATCCATGACCATGGCCACCTTGTTGGCATCGAAGACCTTAGTGGCGCCCATGTTGGTGATGGCATCGATAGCCAGAGCTGAGGTGCCGTCCTGACTCATCGCGAAGTCGATGTCGGCAATCACGATGTCACCTGCTCGAGCATCGGTGTTGCTGTGGGCGGAGAAGATCTTCTCCGCAATGGTTTTTCCTGCTATCTTGATCACCTTGACCTTTCCGAATCTGCAACATGCAGATCTACAGCATGCAGAATACCCTGTTTCTGTTTCAGCCTAATTTCAACTCAGGCTTCTGCAGCAGCTTGTTTCTAAGGAGATACTCCTTGACTGCACTCGGGACTGTTGCGCGCGCGTATCCAGAAGCAGACGAGTCCAATGTGTGCGAAAATCATCGATTCTTGTAAACGTTTATTATAACCCGCGAATGAGGCCGAAAACCAGCAACCTGGCGCTATCTTCGCCAAAACGTTGAGAGACCCGCCTTATCGGCGATATTGAAGGCGATTATCTTCTCCAGTAGCGTGTACTCAACCGGATGGTCCCACGGAATACGGATCAGCTCCTTGCTATGAGTGTAGCCGACACGCACGATATCTTCCGAGAAATGATTGATTGCAGTCCGTTCGGGGGCAACGGCAAGATGTTGCTTAGCCACACTGAAACCGATGATAAATGTGCCGTGATCAGTGAACATCGGTTGATTCCAAGCGATTCTGGGTACAAGGTCAGGGAATTGTTCAAGCACCCAAGACAGAACAGCCTCCAGCTTGGATCGATGCTGTAGGTTGGCTATGCCTGCCAGATATTCCGCGAAGATATCCATGCGTCAGTTTGGTGTCGCGTCAGGCGATCAACTCGTTGAGCTTATCGTACGCCGCCTGATAATCGGGATGGCTGTTGACTTCATCTAGAATCTCAACATACACAACGGTATCACTGGCATCGACGATGAAGATGGCGCGCGCCAACAACGCAAACTCGCTGATATACGTGCCAGTTGCACGACCAAATTCGGCTCCGTTATAATCACTAATGGTTTTGACTGCCTCCACTTTCGCAGCGCCGCACCAACGAGCTTGGGCAAACGGCAAATCAACGCTAACAGCGAATATCGAGACATCGGGCAACTCTGCCGCCTTCTCATTGAACGCTCTGACCTCGGCATCACATACCGGAGTATCCAGGGAAGGCACTACGAGAAACGCTCTCACGCCTGATGTTCCCTCAGTCTTAAAGACAGTCATGTTGTTGTCGAAGAGATCGACCAGGGGAAGCTTATCGCCCACTTTCAGCTGCTCATCTCTGAGGGTCACCTGCTCGCCATTGAATGTAACAGTGCGCATGGCAATCTCCGTTCTATCGGCTTTGATAGTTGAGCGCCCATTGTGGATGCGCTCATCGTGTGTTCGTTGTTGCATGTCGCTGCACACGTTTTTGCGTAAAGCTTCGCGCGTTTTCTGCGTGCCGTTGCACGCATGTCTCTGATAGCTGCTGAAATACATGGTAAATCATAATGATGCTGTCGGGCTCGATAAAGACAGGCTTTTCGCTGAATCACCAGAATAGACTTGTGCGATAGCTGTGATAACTGCGCGCTGATTCATAGTTGTCACAAAAGAGGTCGACAAACCGATTCTCTGCTTGGACCGCTCCGCTTTTTCCCCAACCGTGACGCAAAATTACAGGTAATGCGAAGATTGGAGGGGTGGACGTTTGGAAAGGACGGCACACTTGTGTCTTGCAATTGTGTGCTAGCACAATATATAGAGTTTATTTTGTGTTATATGTTATAGCTATTTCGCACAACCTGCAATTCTGCTTCTCGAGAAGTGATTCTACTCACACATTTCACACTACCTGCAATTTTGAACTGGGAATACCCGATGAGCACATCAAGCTGTCCTTCACTCCGATAGGACAATTCAATCCCACTCTTATTCGCGCACGATATCTTCCTTAAAGAACATGCCTGTCTGGAAGAAACCACTGTGTGCTCTTTACGCTTGTGGCTTGTTGGCAAACCCTGTTAATTGATTATAATGATGGCATTCTATTGAAGGGTGTACTCCAATGAAGAGCGCAGAGACCAAATAACTCACATTGTGGCTCAGCACTAACAGTAGCTGGTGGCCAACTCTGTGACTCAGTGCCTACCCAGTGACATCGGGTAGCTTCTCGCTTGCCTC
>JAAYYH010000006.1 GCA_012515495.1 Coriobacteriaceae bacterium
GCGATAAGGAGGGTAAGAATGCGTTGGGGGCTCACAAAGTTGCCTTGGTCATCGATCGCTGCGACTCGGTCAGCATCGCCATCGGTGATGAAGCAGGCATCATAACCCAGCTCCTTGACCTTGACGACTCCACCATCGATCCAAGGCGGAATGGGTTCGGGATGCAATCCGTCAAATGTGGGGTCCTCGGTAGCGTGGATCTCTTCGACCTCTACACCAAGATGGGTCAGGACCTGCAACAGATATCGTCGCCCGGCACCAAAGAGTGGATCGACGACAACGCGCAAGCCAGCCCTTGCGATGAGTTCGCTGTCAACCGCTGACAACAAGGTATCAAGATACGGAGACATCAGATCCGCATAGTGGAAGTTAAAGGTGAACGCAGAGGTATCTGCTGGTCGGTCTCCTGTACCGTTGATTGCGTTATCGAATGCGTCTACCGCCGCAGAGATTGTTTGCGGCAGCTCATCGTGCAGTGCTGTCTCGATGCGGTCAGTGAACTCCGATGGCGCCGCTCCACCATCAATCATTCGTACCTTGATGCCAAGGTATTCCGCTGGATTATGGCTGGACGTCAGCATCAGTCCGCCAACTGCTGCCGGGTTCACCGAAACCGACCAACAGAGCGCTGGCGTTGGACAATACGTGCGCGAGACCTGGACATCAAATCCGTAAGAAGCGATTATCGTCGCAACCAAAGCTGCATATCTGCCAGCATCTTTTCGGGTATCGTAACCGATGAGGACAGTATTGGGCTTTTTGGCGAAGGTCAACGAGGCGCTGTCGATCATGTTGCCAGACCCATCGGCCTCATCTAGCTCAACGCACGGATTATCCTCACGAAAAACCCTGGCCACAGCATCAGCGACTCGAGCTGCCGACCGATAGTTGAAATCCTGGCCGATAATCGCCCGCCAACCATCGGTTCCAAAATGTATCGAGTCAATATCCGAAACATCCTTCTCCGTCTGCGTATCTTGCTTGAATGACATCTATTAGCTCCTTTGTATTCATCGGCATCACCCGCTTAATCGCTTGTGTCACTTTCTTAGTCACCGATACCACTATCCGATATCAGGCATTATACCCATTGACTCTTGTTTGCCGACAATCCTTGGGTATAATGATGGATTGTACGCCGTTGATCGCGCAAGCGAGACAAGGAATCCGGTGCGAATCCGGAGCTGCAGACCACAACTGTGACTGCTGACAAACGGGCGATAACCACTGCAGGGTCGTAGCGACCTTGTGGGAAGGTGCTCGGGAGGAAGAAGCAGGAGTCAGGATACTTGCCAGCGGCGGTGTAGGAAGCATCCCGGGTCGTCGGGGAGAAGCTGCTGGTCTCACTCGTTTGAAGACCTTTGTGTTCACGCACACGCGGCATTGCCAAGCGACCCAGAAGAGGTCGCTTTTTTTGCGGCTGCAGGGCAGCACAGAAGCAAGGGAGAGAACATGAACAACACCAAATCTTCTTCACGAACAAAATTTAGCAAATGTGTCATGACCCTATTGGCAGTAACCCTCTGTTTCGGGCTAACGCCTGCAGTGGCATTTGCCCAGGGAAAATCCTCTTCGGTTGCTTCACCAACTCGGGAAACCATTGAGTTATCGGCAGAAGGCTCGCTGAGCAGTCAGTCGACGAGCGAAGTCTTCTCGGTTACTGTTACCGGTCTGGAGAACATAGGTAGCGAAAGCACTGCTTTCGATTGGATTCCAAATATGGAGTACCCAGTCTCGGGCTCAACAACCGCTCTCGATGCCACAGCTGCGCTGCTCACAGCAGCCGGATATAGCTATAACGCACCTATTGGCTATCTTGATTCCATCACTACTCCAGACAGTCGAACCTTGGGTTCGGTGGATACCGGAGGCGGAAACTGGAGCTATTGGTCGTTTTTCATCAATGGCGAAATGGCACAGGTGGGTGCAGGAGATTATTATCCATCTGCTGGCGATCATATCGCCTGGGTCTACTATGATGCCACAGGTAGCTCAATTACCCCCAGCGAACCCGAGCTTAATCCCAATGCTGACCGTCCGATGTTTTCCAGCATGTGGCCTTCGTTCACAGGTTATCGCAACACCGCTGCCCAAACACCAATCGCCAGCAATACCATTGAGCTTGCCTGGACATATTACTTGGCAGGAGACGCTGAGTGGGCAAAGGTCTCTGACCCGATAATCGTTGATAACTATATCTATATTGCCGCCGATTCAACTATCTATAAGATCAATCGAAAGAGCGGTGCTCTGAGCCTACAAGCTTCTCTGGCCGGATCAATCGACTACACTTGCAGGCCTTTGTATGCCGACGGTGTTGTCGTAGTGCCTTTGAGTGGCGGAAGGTTGCAGGCGTTCACCGCCTCGGCGCTTGAGTCAGCATGGATAACCCCCACTGTTCTCCCTGACCCAACCTATGGTTCGCATCAGGCAGTGACCACGCTTACTTATGCCGATGGCTATGTACAGATGGGTACCGCAGTCGCAGACTGGGAGACCTCTTACAGTGGCATCTTCCAAAGTGTGAACATCGATACTGGAGCCATCCGTTGGCGTTATAGCAATGATTCAGCCGGCTTTTACTGGAGCGGCGGTGTGCAAGTTGGCAACATCTACTATGTTGCTGACGACGATGGTGTGATCTTCTCCTTCGATGCCGTTACCGGTAACGTCAAAAAGACTCTCTCGCTTGATAACTCGGTTCGCTCTACGCTAGTGGCCGCTGATGGTGTTCTCTACGCGACAACCGTCGCAGGTGATCTCTGCGCCATAGCTCTCAACGCCGATGGTTCCTTTGGCAAACTCGATATCGTTGACTTTGCCGCCTCCTCTTCATCCACTCCCACCATCTGCGGTACCAATATCTTCGTAGGTGGTTCTGCTGCAGACTATACTGGCATTCTGGCTGTAATCGATACCACAAGCTTGGAGGTGACAGCCAGCATTGCAGCACCTGCTTCAGTGATGTCGGCGCCGGTTGTCTCAACACAAGGTGACGAGGCCTACGTCTATTTCACATATAATGCCCAGCCAGGCGGCATCATGGTCTATCGCCTAGGTGATACGGAGGCTACGGATCTCTACGTTCCCAACGGTGATCTGGCGAACTACTGCATGTCATCTCCGATCGTCGGTACTGATGGCATGCTGTACTATACAAATGACTCAGGCAATCTCTTCGCGCTCTCCCCTGCGTGGGAACGACTGGCTGGCAACAACCGCTATGGTACTGCAGCTGCGATAGTCGAAAACGGCTGGTCACAGTCAAATACCGTGATAGTAGCCACAGGAGCCAATTTTCCCGATGCCTTGGCAGCCTCTTCATTGGCCGGACTCTATGATGCCCCGGTGGTGCTGGTTGGCACAGATGTTGTTCCCGAAAGAATCGCCACAGCACTTACAGATACGCTGATGCCCACAGACATCATCATCGTTGGTGGCCCATCGGCGATCTCGGAAACGAATGCAGCCCAACTGGAGGCACTCACTGGCGCCTCAATACAACGCTACGAAGGCACCAATCGTTACGGCACTGCGTTGGATATCTACAATAAGGAACAGTCCAAGTGGGGTACAACAGAGGGTAAGAAAGCGATTGTGGTTGCTGCAAACGGCTATGCTGACGCTCTCTCCATTGCACCTTACGCTTTTGCGGAGAATGCCCCGATCTTTCTGACCGACTCTCAGAGCGGTCTCGACGATCAAACTACAGCCGCAATCAACGCGGGTGGGTTTGACACGGTTATACTGGTTGGACTGACAGCTGCTGTACCCGAGATCGTTGATGATCAGATAACCACACAGACATTTCGTATCGGAGGAGCCAACCGCTACGAGACATCAGCTCTCGTTGCCAACTGGGCTGCAGAGAATTCCGATGATCTGGATTACAATAAGATCTCCGTAGCTATCGGTTCAGACTTCCCTGACGCTTTAGCTGGAGGCGCATTTGCCGGGCACAAAGGCAGCATACTTATCTTGGCAGCCGATTACCCCAACGGAAGAATAGCTATCAATGACGTGATCAAGGCACATGCCTCGACTATCGGACACGGTTAGTTCCTGGGTGGAGTAAATGCGATTCCCGATACTTTTGCCAGCTGGATTGTACAGCAGAGCCGTTCATGAACTTAAGC
>JAAYYH010000038.1 GCA_012515495.1 Coriobacteriaceae bacterium
TATAAGTCCTGTCGCAGAAAGGATAGTTACTACACCCGAGAAACTCCCGGCCATCTAAGCTGTTGCGGCGGACAATCAGCACTCCGGATCCACAACGAGGACAATTTAGCGGAGACCTCTCATGGTTCTGAGAAACCACAATCAATGCGCTAGTGGCCTTTTCACCGCACCCGTTGGCTGCAGCGAGTCCCTGGTTCTCAACTAGCCCGTTGGCTGCAGCGAGCCTCTGGTTCTCATCGCGCCCCTTGGCCACACCGAGCCCAGCGCCATCACCGGGCGCGCTGTCTTCAAGTAGTTCATCAACAAAGATGGACTGGCCCTTACTGTCCCCAAGGCTGCTGGATATGAGAAAGACCCTGTTCTTGGTGCGGGTTAAAGCCACATAGAACAGACGTCGCTCCTCTGCATACGAGTACTCGTCGCTACTAGCCAACAGGAGGTTGAGTATTGGATCGTCGACTACTTTGTTGGGAAAACCATAGGTATCATTGACCAGATTAAGAACAATGACCTCATCGTCTTCCAGGCCCTTTGCACGATGGACGCTCATGAACCTGATATTCGGACAGCCTTTGTAGACGATAGAGATATCATCATCCTTATCCATCTTAAAAGAGAATTCGTCTATATCGTATTTGTGGCCAGCGACCACTTCCCCATCGTCTATACCAAATAATCTCGCGAAGTCGAAATTGTGTCTGCCCAGTATTAGCACGCTTCCGCTGAAGGCCTCTGCGCCAAGGATGAAATCGAGGGTCAACTTGAGCGCTACGAGAGGATCCGCAACAGAGAGCACCGTGACTGGCTTTGGGTTCTGCTCCTTCTGCCTCGAGACCATCCTCTTCTCTATCTGATGTTCATTCTTCATGATGAAACGACTTGCCACGTCTATCAGGCTTTGCGAATTGCGATAGGTTCCCTCTATATAAAGCCGTTCATGGTAACCGCAGAACTCACCAAAACTCGTGAACAGTGTCACATCACTTCCGGCGAACCTATAGATCGACTGCCAGTCATCGCCAACACAGATAAGCTTGGCATCTGTGTGTTCGCGAATCGCTTTTATCAGATTGAAACGACTCATGGAGATGTCTTGGTACTCATCTACGATTATGTAGCGATACCGATCGTCGATGCCATTTGCCTGGATAACGGCGGTTGCCTGATTGATCATGTCATCGAAATCAATCTGGTTTTTCTGCCGTAATGACCTAGTGTAGTAATCGATCATCGGTGCTAAGAAGGTCGCGAACAGCTTATAGCGATGGTGCATAAAACTGTCGCCCGAAAGCATCCTCGCCTTCTTCTTGTTGGCATACGCTGCCCGTGCTTTTTCATCAACGATATCCATCGTGAAATTGTTCGCCTTGTAGAGTCCTATGAAGGTGCAAATAAGATCAACCATACTCTTATTGAAATTCATGTTCCCAGTGAGCTCTTTGTAAAGCTTAGCAAGCCGTGTCTGATCTAATTTGAGCTTGACGCCGATCTTCTCAAGCATGGCATCAAGGTTATCTATAAGTTGGTTGTGTTGGTTCCAATATGAGTAACTCTCCAGGAGGGTGGTTTCATTCTCCTTGTGAATCTTCCTTTTCCATATGATACCTTCGAGGTACTTCTGTTCCTCGAACTCCGTTGCTAGCCAAGGGGCGCGACCATGTTCATCGATGCCAAAATGCTCAAGCCAGATATCGTAGTCTGACAGGTAGAAATCAGGCTGATATGCACGATTTCCACTGTTATCGTAGTGGCCGGTGTAGTTCTTCTCATATTCGTATTTGACACCATAAAGAAACAGGTGGTTTGCAATTATCAACTCTTCCAAACTCTTGACGCGCTCACCATGGAGCGTTTCACGCTTAGTTTTTGGTATCGTGCCAGCAGCGCTCAGTTGCCCTTTGAGCGTTTCAAGATCCATACTCTTGAGCTTTTTGAATCTCTCGCCATCGTTTTCGTACTGTGACCAATCATCGGGAATAAAACTGTAGCAGCCATAGAACTCCAGGTATGCCTGCGTTTGTCTGGCATCCTTGAATATCTCGCTACTAAGATACTTGGTAACGCACCTCTTTAGCTCGTTTTCATTCGCGACTCCCGGGCTGCCCAATACAGAGAGACCGAGTGAGTGGAAGGTCTTTGTGGAGACTCCCTTGATTCCTGCCCGCTCAATGCGCTCAGCCAGTTCATCGACTGACTTACGAGTGAACGAGGTCACCAATATCTGTGACGGCTTAACGCCCCAACGCTCCACGAGATACTTCAACTTACCTACTACCGTGAGAGTCTTGCCACTACCTGCCCCTGCTATCACCAGGTTGCTGTATTCATCTATGACGACGGCATTGCGTTGCTGGATATCAAGGCTTTTCCCGTCGATATCGCTGAGGAGTCCATTGCAGAGTTCAAGTTCATGTTGTATGTAGGCATCATTTCGATTTGTGCGGAGATAACCGCTAGAATGCCATCCGATGAGCTTGGCGATACTGGCTGCGTCTTTGTGCGATTTACGTTGCGGCTCTGCGACTCCGACAAGTCTCTTCACAATAGGCAGCGCATCGGATTCGAGTTTATCGAAATCCTTCTTCATCAGGTATCCGGAAGAGAAGTCCAAGAGCGTCTCGTATCGTTGGACCAATGCGGAGATTTCCTCACTTAACACATCCAACTGTTGATGCGCAGTCTTCCTGCGGCGCCAGAAAAGCAAGCAGAAAGCAACAAAAGCTACCACGATAAGAGGGACCGAAATCGCTATAACAAGAGCGTCCTGCATCAACTATAGGCCCCCACTAGTTCCCTGCCTCCCATTACTGGTTATGCTACAGCTGTTGCTGATAATCTCAATTGATCCCATCAATTTTTTGGCGCATATTGTTGCTTCGCAAAAAGACAGTATAATCTCATATGTAAAATATTTTATTTAAGGAAGTGAATTGACCAACAATCACACAAAGCCAAAGCTAACGATAGAAGAGCAGATCCGACACCTGAGATTCAAGGGTATCAAGTTCGAAAAATGCAGCGAGCTGGATGCTGCTGAATATTTGAGCAAGAAAAACAACTACTTCCGGCTCGCATCGTTTCGTAAGCTGTTCCCAAAATTTACCGGTATAAAGAACAACGGACGCTATATCGACCTCGATTTTTTTCAACTTCAACATCTTTCCTATCTCGACCAAGA
>JAAYYH010000039.1 GCA_012515495.1 Coriobacteriaceae bacterium
TCCGCACCTTCGCTGTTAATCACCTTGGGTGATACTCCAAAGAATGGAAGTGACGCAGACCCAGGCTTCATATCAATAGCACCAGGAATCGTTGTGATGAGGATTCCCCCAGTCTCAGTCTGCCACCAGGTATCCACAATCGGACTTCTACGCTTACCGATAACCGTGTAGTACCAGAGCCAAGCTTTGGAGGTGATAGGCTCTCCCACGGTCCCTAGGAGACGCAGGCTGCTTAAGTCCCTACCAAGCGGCCATTGGTCGCCCTCTTTCATCATGGCTCTGATGGTCGTTGGGGCCGTGTAAAGGATGTTGACGCCATATTTCTCGACCACTTCCCAGAATCTGTCTGGTTCTGGGTAGCTGGGAACGCCTTCGAACATCAGGGCCGTGGCTCCGTTGGAAAGAGGTCCGTAGACAAGATATGTGTGTCCGGTAATCCATCCCGCATCAGCCGTACACCAGTAGACATCATCTTCCTTGAGGTCGAACACATACTTGGTTGTCATCGTGGCGTAGAGCAGATACCCACCACTGGTGTGGAGAATACCCTTGGGTTTTGCAGTGCTTCCGCTGGTGTAGAGGATGAAGAGCGGATCTTCGGCATCCATGTGCTCAGGTTCGCAATCATATGAGGCGCGTTCCATCAGGTCTTCCCACCAGTAATCGCGATGATGGATCATCTCGGGCGATCTGTCCTTAATCCTGCGCACAACGACACACGATTCAACGTCAGGACACTCCTCTAAAGCCTCGTCGCAGATGGCTTTGGTTTTTAGCAGCTTGCCTGAACGAAGTCCGTAATTGGCAGTGAGAACGACCTTGGCTCCGGAATCCTGGATCCTGTCGCGTAGCGAATCCGCGCTCAAGCCACCAAAGACCACACAATGGATAGCGCCTATGCGAGAGCACGCCAGCATACTGATGGCCAGTTCGGGGATCATCGGCATATAGATGACAACGCGATCACCCTTTTCAATACCAAGATGCTTGAGCATATTCGCTGCCTTGCTGACCTCTCTATGCAGCTGGGCATAGGTGATGGTTCTGGCATCTTCGTCCGGTTCACCCTGCCAGATAATCGCAGCTTTGTTGCGACGTGGTCCCCTGAGATGTCTGTCCAAGCAGTTGTAGGAGACATTGAGCTTGGCGCCCCTAAAGTAACGCACGTAAGGCTTGTCGGAGTAGAAGTCAAATTCCTCAACAGCATCCCATTTCTGGAACCAATCCAGATATTTATCGGCCATTTCTGCCCAGAAGGATTCGGGATCCTCTATAGATCGGCGATACATCCTGTCGCGTTCGTGCCGACTCTTGATGTTCGCGTTGAAGCTGAATTCATCTGAAGGACTGAGGATACTCTCGTTCACCATCAGATTATCAATGTATGTCTCTGTCATTCTGCTCATGATTACCCCTTTCGGGTTTTCGTCGGTTCGGTAGCTGTCAATCCGGCTATTGTGGAGCGAGTCGCTACCGAGTCGGCCATTTTCGGGCTTGAAGTGATATCGATGTCTAGTGCATTCGTCGTTACTGGGCGGTTATTCCTGCGAGAAGACTATCGAGCAATTTGTGTAGGGGTTCGTCCAGGTCAGGGCATCAAAACTGTCCTGGAGGTCAGTGCGAGCCTTGTACAGCCTCTTGATGGCACTGTCTAAGGGATTGCATACTCGCCATCCTCGGGCTTCGTTGAATGATTCGAACAGCGCCTGGACCGTGGCATCAGTACTCTGCGATATCCAGTCAACATCTGCCTGTTCAGCTAGCTCAATCACAGCTGTGACGGTGGTACTGTTGCTCATCAATCCCAGGAGCGGAGTCACTATATGAGCGGAAAAACCCTCTGACGGAGCGAGCTCCTTGAGGCGCAGAAGAGCGCAGTGTCTAATGCAGGACATATTGTTGCGAAGGGCGACATCAGCAACCAGCTCGCTATCTGTGAGTTTCGCAATCGCTGCGCGTCTAACCCAGGAGCTGGCATCGCGCAAAGCAATCAGAGCCAATTCATTTTGGTTCTTCAATCCAACGATCGCAGCCTTTCTTGCCTCAGGATCGCTGTTCTGCTGAGCAATCTTTAAAAGAAAGCCCTGATCGTCCAATCGCCTGATCGCGGCGACTCGGCACTCACCGTAGGCATGTTGCTGAGCTATACGGTATAACATCTGCTGGTCATTGATCCTGTTGATTGCCAGGAAACAGAAGTACCGATCGTCAAAGATGTGTTCGGCAACTTGCAGCAGACTTGAGTCGTCGGCAAGCTTCTCAATGGCAGCCTTGCAGATCTCTTGATCTGTTTCGCTGCGTGCCACCCGTACCAGTAGACTAGGGTTCTTAAGACTACCAATAGCTGCTCGCCGAGCGTCATCATACGGGCTCTGCGTACAAACCTCATACAAGAGCGACTGACTCGTCTGAGACGCCGAATCGATGTCTTTCAAGCAGGTCATTGTCCTCTTGTGGTTCATGTTCTTCCATCTGGTCATGATGGTCCCCCCTTTCATTTTGGGAGAAGTCCGGTAAAGCCTTTCATGACTTCAGAATAATCAGGCTTGTAATTGTTACAATGTCAACTTTTTATTTTTACGTTGTAATATGCGGTAGAAATCATAGGGTAACTGGCAAATTTTGCCATAAAGAACCCTAAAAGATTGTAATGAATATAAGGTTAGTGACGTCAGTAATCAGCCTAACTCTTTTGCCAATAAAAGAGCTCGAGCAAATTCCACCCATCCGTCAGCCGTCTCATTCTTAGTGCTGAAGGTGGGTCGCTTTAGTTCGCTCCAGCTTTGAAAACAGTCAGCGACTTGATCTTGTCTGCTCGACATCAGGGGATCACTGGCCTTTGTTAGGTTATCCGATTCGATGCGCCGCGCAGATATGGCCGAGATAACCGACTGGTTCTTCAGCGCGTTTTGGACGACGACCAGGCTACCTGTGTGCTCTCCCATCAAAACGTCGCTCACTGCGTCTCCGATTGCTAAGGTCTGTTCAGGTTCAAGCTTGCGCCTAGCGATATCGGCGGCGACAGCGCTGGATTTAGATGTTCCGCGAGGAACCAGATGATAAGCGTGTATCTCGTCAACACCCACCAGAGTGTGGACTTTAGGATGGATAATGCCATTGTCCAGCAGTTCTAAAGGTAAGATCTCCTGAGAAAGCAAAGCTTTCGCCGTCGCCATGTCCACCGAGCCTCGCAACATCTGCGTGACCTCACGGGAATCACCGTAAGGTCGATGGTGTTCCAGTTTGTTGGGGAAAGCCTCAAAAAGACGATCGATTGCGCCGCTCTTCGAGATAACCTCATAGGGTGTCAGGTCATCGGGTATCTCTCCTGGAGCCAAACCCTCGCATAACACCACTTCAGACCAATGGCCTAAGGCATAGGAGATCTCTGCGTCCGCGCCGAAGCCGATCTGCAACACAGTACCCATCTCGCCTATGAAGCTGTTAAGATCCAATAGGCGGAGTATCTCTGTTGCCTGGATCCTGTTCCTGCCCGTTACCAAGATGACTTCGACACCCGCGACCTTCAGCGCGGTTAAGGCCTGTGCCAGCATCGAGGAGGGTTTGCCTGAGTGAGTGGTGAGTAGGCGGCCCCCAGGAGCCAGAAGAGTGCCATCGAGATCGGTGTATACGTGCGTAACGCGCGAGAGAATCGGTGTCGCAGCCGGTGATCCAACCGGTAACAGACGAAGCTCGTTTATGTCATTGAAGTCTTCCATGCTGCTTCTCCCCGGCATTCCGATACGATTCATGTGCAACAACAGTATACTGATTTCCATGATTTCAGAACGCATACAATCCTTCATGGTCAGAACTCTGAACCAAAGATATCTCAACCTGAAGCCAGCGGATGAGAAACGTCTGCCTGTACCAAAACCAGGACAAGACTATATGTTGTATATCCATATCCCTTTCTGCGAGCGGCTTTGTCCCTATTGCTCATTCAATCGCTTTCCCTTCAAGGAGCAGCGAGCGCTGGACTATTTTGCCAGTCTCCGACAGGAAATGGAGATGCTCCATGATCTTGGTTATCACTTTGAGTCGCTGTATGTAGGTGGCGGTACTCCTACTGTCATGATCGATGAACTCTGTGGGATCATCGACTATTCGCGCGATATCTTTGGGATTGGCGAGGTCTCGACCGAAACAAACCCCAACCATCTGATACCAGAATACTTGGACAAGATCCAAGGTCGGGTTCAGCGCTTGAGCGTGGGAGTCCAGAGTTTCGATGATAGTCTGCTCCGGCAGATGGACCGCTATGACAAGTACGGTTCGGCGACAGAGATACTCTCCCGTATCCAAAACATCAATGGAATGTTCGCCAATCTCAATGTGGATATGATATTCAACTTCCCCAGTCAGACCGAAGCTATGCTAGAGCATGACCTTGAATGCATCCTGGCCAGTGGCGCAAATCAAACCACGTTCTATCCATTAATGGCTTCGCCCTCTGTTGAGCGGTCCTTGGCTAGAACAGTAGGGCAAGTTGATTATAGTCGTGAAGCCAGATACTATCAGATCATCAGCGAGACTTTGACAGGTGGAGACAATCCTGCCTTCTCACATGGCAGTGCCTGGACTTTCAATAAAAGCATAGCTGCGATGATTGATGAGTATATAGTCGATTATGAGGAGTATCCTGCTATCGGTTCCGGGGGATTCTCGTATTTGGACGGCTCTCTCTATGTGAACACATTCTCGTTAAGGGAATATAACGAGAAGATCGCCAAAGGCTGCATGAGCATCATGGGCAAGACAACGTTCTCAAAGCGTGATCGCATGCGCTATCGCTTCATGATGGAGCTCTTCGGGCTCAAGTTGGATAAGAAACGCTGGCAGCGAGATTTTGGCTGTAGCGTTCAAGTTGGGGTCCCTGGCGAATATGCCTTCTTCAGGTTGGTAGGCGCCATCGCTTCAGAGAATGATGAGGAGATAACGCTCACTGCCAAGGGTCGATATCTGATGGTCGCTTTGATGCGACAGTTCTTCATTGGCGTTAACGGCGTACGGGATCAGGCTCGAAGTGCATTGCCAGCCGATGAGCGCGAGCTGCTCTTTGGAGAGTGCTCGGCCTGAGGCAAATAATCTGAAGCCGTCACCAGCCGCCTGCCCTTGCGGCAAGCAGCAAGGGCAGGCGGCAAGCAGCTTATCCAATCTGGTTTGGCTCATAGGACTGCCCTATAAGCCTCTGGTTCATCAGCTATCTCAAGAAGCTCGCCAAACTCTTCTGAACCAAGAAGGATAAAACACTATTGATTAGAGCCTTGAGAATATTGAAGGGCAACAGTATGGGGATAATCCATGATATCACTTCTTCAACAGGGATGCCGGCATAGATCGGTGTCACGACCAGATTCATCAGGATTGCTGCAGCTACCATCGTGACACAGCTGATGACCAGTCCGATGACGAGGCTGATAGTGGTCTTTTTGTATCGATAGAGCAATGAGGCCGGCAGCACATACGCCATAACGATGACCATATTCATGACTCCACCCCAGATGTTACCGTCAAAAGAGTGGATGGCCGCCGTCAACACGCCAACCAGGCAACCGGAAGCAGGGCCATAGGCAAAAGCCATGATCATTGCCGGTACCGCCGAAGCATCGTATTTGAGGAAATCAGTTCCAGGGATCAATGGGAATTCGATGAAACTCAGTATCACACCAATTGCAATGAACAACGCCATCGTAACCAGCTGACGAGTAGACCAATGTCCCTTACGGCCAGATACAATGCGAGTGCCACTGTTTGCGGTAGTGACCTCGGCCTTCTCCTCGCGGTTCTTATCTAACATCTTGCTCCCTTCTCGGTACAGAATCCTGCACCTGCCTCGGGCGGGCAATAAAAATGCCCGCAAATCAATCTGCGGGCTTGAGCTGCCATCATTGCAAAGAAACCAGCATAGGCTATTGCACGGGTGGCGCACTGTTCTCTCATCCGGACTGTAACCGTCGGTCCTGGAGTCACACCAGGTCAACCAGAAATATGGCTCGCGGAACTTGTGGCTTACGCCCATCACCGCCGGTGAGGAATCACACCTCGCCCTGAACAGATATTGTGTCATCAGTATAACCAAGCCCAGACCAACAGGCAACAAGCGGTATAATCGCTGTTGGCAGACAGAAGCCTAGTCGCTAAAGCCGAAGATCTCTAAACAGGATTACGTTCATATCATGGGCAAGATAGGAGAGCATCGTGGCGCTGGTTAGCGTGATACTTGGTTCCAGATCAGACCTTGAGGCGATGGAACCCTGCACCAGAAAACTAGAAGAATTCTCTGTGCCCTACGAGCTGATCATTGCCAGCGCGCATCGTAATCCCGCAAAAGTACATGACTTCGCTTCAACTGCGGAGAAAAACGGCGTCAAGGTGATTATCGCCGCCGCGGGAAAGGCCGCTCATCTTGCTGGAGTCGTGGCCGCAGATACAACTTTGCCGGTCATCGCAGTGCCAATGCGAACGAGTGATCTGGGAGGATTGGACTCACTACTCTCTATGGTGCAGATGCCAACCGGTGTCCCGGTGGCTACGGTTGCAATCAATGGAGCCGCGAACGCTGCTATTTTGGCTTTGCAGATACTGGCTACGTCGGACGAGCGATATCGTGAGACGATCAAAGCCTACAAGAAGGGTCTTTCTGAGCAATAGCGTGACTTATGTAACTCTTAGACTCACATAAAATATGTGATACTATTCTCCAGAACACAAGGGCAAGTATTTTCTCTTGTGCGGGTGCTTGGTTTGGTCCCCCTCGTCCGAACCAGGTGCTCTAGAGAGACCAGTACTCCCCCTCTGTACTGGTCTCTTTCCATTCGGGCTCATGAGCCTGCCTCAAGCGCGAAGCGCTCGAGGCAATGAACCACCCGCTATGCGGGTGCGCGTCGATGGCTTTGCCGTGATGCCAAAATGACCGCCTTCCGATAAGGCTAAGACACAAGTGTTCAAGTCGTATCGGCCTTATGTGAGAGAAAGGCGGTCATTTTGGCTAATCAAGCGAATAGCCTGTCGCACACGAAGTGGATGTGCAAGTACCACATCGTGTTCACACCTAAGTATAGGCGCAAGGTGATATTCAACCAATACAGAAATTCGCTCGGGGAGATCTTCAAGCAGCTTTGCAGTTACAAAGGAGTCGAGATAATCGAAGGGCATCTCATGTCCGACCACGTGCATATGCTGGTCAGCATACCTCCCAAGATGTCAGTGAGCTCCTTCATGGGATATCTCAAGGGGAAGAGCGCCTTGATGATGTTCGACAAGCATGCCAACCTGAAGTACAAGTACGGAAACCGCCACTTCTGGGCGGAGGGGTACTATGTCTCAACCGTCGGTCTGAACGAGCAGACCATTGCAAAATACATCCGGGAGCAGGAAGCTCACGATATCGCTCTCGATAAGCTCAGTGTCAAGGAATACGAGGACCCCTTCAAGGGGTAGCAGGTGATACCAGCGCCGCTTTGTGCGGCGCGCTACGCGTCAAAGGCGATACGACTTGAACGAAGTGAAAGGCAGCGCTTTTAGGCGCTGCCAGCACCACTTGGCCTTATAGGCCTTGTGCAAACCACCCCTTTGAGGGGTGGTCATGATTTCCA
>JAAYYH010000040.1 GCA_012515495.1 Coriobacteriaceae bacterium
AGATTATCCGCGAGCTCATCCCCGAAGCCGGCAATTGCGAGCGCGGACACCTCACAACGAGTGTCTATCCCTATCTGAAGAATCTGGTCTACATGGGACCAGAGAAGCACCGTGGCTTCTATAATGCTCCCGAACTGATCTTGTTGGGATCGCACACCGATGACAGCGTGATCACCGAGGCGCAGAAGCAATTCAACAACAACTCGCCAGTGAACATGCAATACACCAGTGGTACCACAGGCTTTCCCAAAGGCGTGATGCTCACACATCGCAATATCCTCAACAACGGCTTCTACATCGGCGAGAATGAGCGAATGACCCATGAGGATCGCATCTGCCTGCCGGTGCCGTTCTTCCACTGCTTTGGCTGCGTGTTGGGCGTGATGGCCGTTCTCACACATCGAGCAACGATGGTTGTCGTTGAGGAGTTCGACGCCCTGATGGTACTGGAAGCAATTCACAAGGAACGCGCGACTGCTGTCTATGGTGTGCCAACGATGTTCATCGCTGAACTCAACCATCCAATGTTCGATGAGTTCGATCTAACCTCCCTGCGTACCGGCATCATCGCAGGGGCTGCCGTACCGCCAGAGGTAACGCGCTCGGCTATGGAGAAGATGGGTATGGTGGAGATCACAAACTGTTATGGTCTCACCGAGACGTCACCTGTGTTCATCCAGACCCGCTGGGATGACAATGAGGACCATAAGACAACTACCATCGGACGCCCGCATGAACCAGTGGAAGTGCGTATAGTCGATCCAGAGACTGGGCGGATCTGCGGTCCTAATGAGATTGGCGAAATCTGCTGTAAAGGCTATAACGTCATGAAGGGTTATTACAAGATGGAGGAAGCAACGGCAGCAGCTATCGATGCCGACGGATTCTTGCACAGTGGTGACCTGGGCAGCTTTGACGACGATGGCTACTACCGCGTCACTGGCCGTATCAAGGACATGATCATCCGCGGCGGAGAGAACATCTATCCGCTGGAGATCGAGAACTTCCTGCTCAAGATGCCAGGCGTGCTTGATGCTCAGGTAGTTGGTGCTCCCGATGAGAGGTTAGGCGAGATAGTCGTCGCCTGCATCAGACAACGCCCGGGATTTGAACTCACAGAGCAAGGCGTGCGTGATTATACGGTCAAACAGATGGCTCGTTTCAAAGTGCCAAAATATGTTTTCTTCGTTGATGAGTTCCCGGAGACCGCCAGCAAGAAAGTGCAGAAGTACAAGCTGCGCGAGGCTGCCGCCGAGTTGGTCAAGGAGCGCAAGACAGTCGAGACTGCGTAGAAGGGCTCAGTTCTCCTCAGTTTCGGTGGCCAACACCTTAGCTGGATGTACTTCGCTCGACGCGCCTTTCATTGTGGGCGACTCACTGGAAGCGCATGCGATTGAAGCAGGATAAATGGCCTCGTTTTCCGGTTGCTGATTCTCTGCGGCTGATAAAAGACGGGGCTTATCCTTGACCAGAAAAAGTATCACTCCAAAAATCAAGGCTATGAAGGCAACCGCGGCAAGCACCGCCATTGAGGCAGTCAAGCCATAGCTGTCGCCCACAGCGCCAATGATTGGAGAGGTGATGCCGCCAACGCTCACAACCACTCCCATTGAGATACCTGAGGCCAAACCAACTCGGTTGGGTAGATACTGTTGGCTCAGAGCGATGATGGAGCTGTAGGAGGCACTGGCCGAAAGCGAAACAATGACAATCAGAAGCGCGGCCAAGAACACGTTGCTGGTTATCACAAACAGGGCAAGAGCTGGAGTGAATACGGCGAGACAAGTTACTATCATCTTCTTGAAGCCAACCCGGTCAGCGATACGCCCACCAAACAGGGTAGCTATCGCGCCGCTTCCTGCATAGAGAGTCAATATCAAGGAGCTGATACCTTCGGGCTGCATGAGCACATGTGCCCAATAAAGGGGGATGAAGACTATTAAACCGCTGACAACAATCGAACGCGCGAAGTTCAAGGCCGTGACTCTTAGGAATCCGCCCCAATCATCAGTCAGCAACGATTCTCCGTTGCTCTTCTTCCTCTCGGCTTCCACTACACAAAGATGCTTGAAGGTTCCATTCTGTCTTAAGAGCAGTATCGCTACAATCACAGCAGGTATAGCCATGACAACGCTTCCGCGTATCCCCCAAATTGGCATAACGGAGGCGATAATCAAAGGACCAACCGCAAAACCAATATTCCCACCTACCGCAAAGTTGCTGATACCAGCACCTTTATGTTGCCCAGCGACTACATTTGCCATTCTCCCGCCTTCGGGATGGAAAAGAGCAACACCGACACCTGTGATCATAGCGCAAAGGAATAACAGCCAGTAAGAGTCGACCAGCCCCATCATGGTCATACCAGCACCGGCTAGTAAAACACCTAGGGCCATAAACCAAGGACAATTAGCCTTGTCACCAAAGTAACCAAACAGTGGCTGGATTACCGAAGAGATTATGTTGGATGCCAATACGAGTGACGCGGCACTTGCATAGCTCAGGTCGTAGGAGATAATCAGGAAGGGCAGCATTGCCGGCAGTGCCCCCTGATTTATATCTGTGCAGATGTGGCCAAGCGTCAACAAAGAACTCTGATAGCGGTTGTTCAT
>JAAYYH010000041.1 GCA_012515495.1 Coriobacteriaceae bacterium
CCGCCGGTCTTATCTTGGCTGATGATATTTCCCTCAGGGATAGTACTGCTGAATTGACCCGGTCCGTAGGCCACCTCATAACCAAGGCCATTCAGTGTTGCTTCAGCGTCATCTTTGTACATATTCACAACGCTCGGGATCTTCAGCGGACCTTTGGAGACCGTCAGGGTTATAGTCTCGCCTTGAGGATACTTTCCTGTCTTGTCCTGATCGATAACGTTTCCTTCTGGTACTGTCGAGCTGTATTGGTCATTTGCATAGGCGACCTGGAAATGTTCCAGTATCAGTGCTTCGGCATCAGTTCTGCTTTTACCTTTGACATTGGGCACCTCAAACGTTTCTTTGCCCTTTGAGATGATCAGCGTGATCTTGGTCTCTTCAGCGACTTCCTTTCCGGCTTCGGGATCTTGTGAGCAGATCTTACCTTCTTCAACGGTATCGTCAAAGCGTTGCTCGCCAGTGCGATAGGCAAGATTTAACTCTTCTAGTATTGTTTCCGCTTCAGTTGGTGTCTTGCCTTTCAAATCGGGCACTTTGACCATCTTCACCGGTTCTTTACCAGAAGAGACAACCAAGTTGATCTTGGTGCCCTTATCTACTTTCACATCAGGTTGGGGATTTTGAGAGATTACCTGGCCTTCGGCTACTGTCTCGCTGCTCTGACGATCAACGGAGCCCTTCTCCAGGCCAGCCTTCTCTATCGCCGCTATCGCTTCATCTTCAGAAGCGCCGATAACGCGCGGTACTGTCACCAACGTTTCCTGTTGTCCTAACAGGTTGACGGCAACCACGATACCGGTTGCGATAACCAGAAGCGCGGCGACAATGGCAACGATCATCGCAGTACGGCGATTGGGATTCTTCTTCTCGGGGCTCTTCTGTGGTGTGGCATTATAGCTCATTGGGCCGCGAGTCGGCTCCAGTGTAGGCATGATGGCCGTGCCGTCGACTGAAATAGGACCGCCGGGACTCATTCCTTGTGCAGTTGCAGCGGGAGCACCGATCACGCGCGTACGCGCAGCTGGATCCGCGACGCCCATATGTATGGGCCGACCAGCCAGATAATTATTCAAAGCTATTCGCATCTGATCGGCGGAGGCATATCTGTCTGCCGGGTTCTTCTGCATGGCCCTGAGGATGATGTCCTCAAAGGCCGGGTCGATATCGGGATTGATCTGTCTCGGCGGTACAGGCTGCTCGTTGACCTGCTTGAGGGCGACAGCGACGGCGTCTGGCGCATCGAAGGGCACCCGTCCAGTAACGGTCTCATAAAGCACTACACCCAAGGAATAGATATCGGTAACGGGAGTCAAAGGCTTGCCTTGAGCTTGTTCTGGCGACACATAATAGGCAGTTCCCAAGACACTGCCGGTTTGAGTCATCGAACTATTGCCGGCACGGGCGATTCCAAAGTCCATGACCTTAGCATTACCATCAGGCTGCACCATGATGTTATGAGGCTTGATGTCGCGATGGATGATATCGTAGCCATGCGCGACACTGAGGGCAGCACATACCTGAGAGCCGATTTCTGCCACCTTACGCTGGCCGATGGCGCCGCGTTGTTCGATAGCGGTCTTCAGATCGGTACCGCGAACGAATTCCATGGCGATGAAGTAGGTGCCGTCGTCCTGGCCCCAGTCATAGATATTAACGATGTAGGGACTTTGGAGATTAGCGGCTGCCTGAGCCTCTTGTCTGAATCGAGCCGCGAAGCTGGGATCTGCTGCATATTGGGGTAACATGACCTTGACGGCAACGGTACGCCCCAACACCTCGTCGGTCGCTTTGTAGACTTCGGCCATACCGCCGATGCCAACTTTCTCGATTAAGCGATACCGATTCCCAAATACTCTGTTCAGCACGTTTATCTCCCTCGATCCTGGTTCGACATTCTACTACAATAGCTTTAGGATTCGATCCTGTATATCTTGATATGGGCTACTCCAGAGCACGGATAGCCGCCTCGAATATCTGTCGAGCCTTTGGCGTTGCCGCACCGCCGTCAGTTTGCTCGATTACGATTGCCACTACAACGTTCTTGTCACCAATGGTCACATAACCCATAAACCAGGAATCATCTTGTTCATTGTTCGTCTGTGCGGTACCAGTCTTACCAACAACATTGTAACCGCTAATCTGTGCCGCTGTCCCGGTGCCGCTGTTGACTACACCGGCGAGGGCAGAATTGACCTCTTTTGCCACGCTTGGTGAGACCGCGGCAGCAAAGGTAGATGGAGAAGTCGTTGAGAGCACCGCGCCGCTGGCACTGATCAGTCGGTCTACCACGTAAGGAGACATGATTGTGCCCTCATTGGCAAAGGCAGCGCCTACCATCGCCATCTGCAGCACCGTTGTCTGCGGTCCAGCTGGGCTGGAATGCTCACCAACCGGCTGACCCACTCCTGACCAAGCGGTCTCCCAATCGGTCATCTGCGCGGGGTCGGGCATCAAGGAGTTTACTGCCGAGAAGTCCATGCCAACGTGTTTATTAAAACCGAATCCCTCTGAGGCTTTGACAAGATTCTGCGCGCCAATGGTGTCTGCTACCTGGGCGAACACTGTGTTAGAGCTGAGTTCGAAAGCTCTTTTCAGCGTTATCTGACCCAAGTCCTCTTCATTGAAGTTTGTGATCTTCGCGTTGCCTATCTCAATGCTGCCTGGGGCAGAGTATTCATCATCCAGTGATGCGCCTGCCGTAGAGAGTGCTGCTGCCAGAGTCACGGTTTTGAAAGTCGACCCAGGAGCATAGAGAGCCTGGGTTGCGCGGTTGAACAGCGCGCTGCCCTTGTCGAGAGAACCGCTGCCATCATCGCCTTCAGGGGCGAGAAGGTCATAGGCCTGATTGATATCGTATGTTGGTCCGCTGGCCAAGCCCAGAACTTTTCCGGACTCTGCCTCCAGCACAACAACAGCTCCGGTTTCGCCAGCCAGTGCGGCCTCGGCAGCAGCTTGTATCCGCGAGTCAATGGTTAGCTGTACGTCATTACCAGGGACACTGTTACCGGCCAGAGAGTTGATCGCGTCGCTCCATGTGCTGAAATTGCGCTTACCAGTTAGTGATTCCGATTGGCTGGATTCAACTCCAGAAGAACCGTATTGGGTTGAGTAGTAGCCAACGAGATGTGCGGCCAGGCTTCCCTGTGGGTAGTCTCGGACGTAACCGCCATCCTCTTCCTTGAGACTTTGCGCCAATACCATGCCATCAGCGGTCACAATCGACCCACGTTGGATGTCCTGTTCACGCATCAAGGTGTGATTGTTCGTAGGCAGGGCGCGGATCTCCTCAGCTTGTGCGACCATCACCCAAGTCAGGTTGCCTATCAGGATCGCGAAGAACACAGCGAAGATACTTACAAGGATGGTAAGTCGGCGGCCCAGGGCAACACGCCCAAGCACACCTCCATCCAACGCAACGGTGCTTTGGAGTTCCTGTTCGATACCCGTAGCGCTGTTCCCGGCGCGGAGGAGCAGGCCCACGATGATGAAACTGGCCAGAAGTGATGAACCGCCTTGGCTCATGAAGGGTAAGGTGACTCCCGTGAGAGGGATTATGCGGGTGACGCCACCAACGATGACCAGAGCTTGCAGCGAGATCGCTGCGGTCAGACCTACGGCTGTGAACGCATCGACATCAGACTTTGCCCGTCCGGCGATAGTCAGCCCCCGTATCGCGAAGAGCATATAGAGCAACAATACTCCGCTGGCTCCAAGCAAACCCATCTCCTCAGCGATAGCAACGAAGATGAAGTCACTTTCAACAACCGGAATCAAGGTGGGTAAGCCTCGCCCGATACCAGTGCCAAAAAGGTTTCCGTCCGCAAGGGAGTAGATCGCCTGCACCAGCTGGTAACCACTTTCCTGAGCATAGGCGAAGGGATCCAGCCAGATCTCGACACGCTGTTGTACGTGTCCAAACAGCAAAAAGGCCGCTACGCCACCGATGACAGCTAAGCCGGCACCAGCCAAGACGTACGTCTTTCGACCAGTAGCGACGTAGATCATCACCAAAAATAAGCCAAAGAACAGCAGCGCACTGCCCAAGTCGCGCTCGAAGACTACTATCAACATACAGATTGCCCACATCACCAGCAGGGGATCCAGCGTACGCAGGTCGGGGACCGACAACCCGAAAGCTTTTCGCTTGGACGCACTGAGCATCTCGCGATTTTGGGCAAGATAAGCAGCTAGGAACAGCACGATCATCACCTTGGCGATCTCTCCCGGTTGGAATGAGAACGTTCCGATGTTCAGCCAGATCTTCGAGCCGTAATGCTCGGTACCAATCAAGGCTGGCAACAGCAACAAGATAATGCCGATGATCATGATGGTGTATTTGTAGTTGCTCAACCGATGAATTGACGGTACAGCGATCAAGGTGAGAACCATTGCTGCTACCGCGAGGAATAGCCAGAGTATCTGTCGTTCGGCAAGTTCGGGAGCCAGACGCATCACAAAGGCGATACCGATGCCTGAAAGCATGAAGCTGATTGGCAGGATAGCGGGGTCGGCATTGGGAGCAAAGCGACGTATCGCTAAGTGAGAGAGTAGGAAAGCGACGAAAAGACCCAGTGGAACAGCGAGCGTGCGAATGGTCACAGCTACCCCATCGTTGACAATCGCCAGCACAAACAGCAGGATGATCACCGGAGATGCCGCAAGCAACAGCAGCAGTTCTGTAGTTCGCATGTTCATCTCAGTTAGCTGTCCACTCCAAGGTCGCCGCTTTTACGTTGATCTATCTCTTTGCGATATTGTTCAACCAACTCGAAAGCACTATCCAATGACTCCATTTGAACACCTTGCTCCAGCCGCTTGGCAGTCGTTGAGTGCAGATCCTTGATTGCCACGTCGGTGCTCTGCTCGTGCCATTTAAGGCTGACGCCGGCGACATTGCCCGTGAGTCCACGGTAGATGCTTACCTGACCATCCTCGGCGATGAGGAATGCAGAATTGGAAGCATAGAGATATAAACCTGTACAAGCGGCGGCAGAAAGCAGGAGGAACACCAGTAGGAAACTGATGATGCCGATGCGGAAGTGGCGTTTACGTTTTTGCTCCATGCGCGGGCGTACAATATCGATATCAACTATTAGGACTGTGATGTTGTCAAAACCACCCGCTTCGTTAGCGGCATCTACCAGTTTATCGGCAACCCTCTGCGGGTCCTCGTCGCTGGCCAGTATGCGTTCCAGCTCTTCTGGTTCCAACATCCCTGAAAGGCCATCTGAGCA
>JAAYYH010000042.1 GCA_012515495.1 Coriobacteriaceae bacterium
CAGGAAAAGCTATCGCTGAAGTTGGTGCCTCAGAAATTGCTGAAACAGCAGTAAAGATCGGAAAAACTGCCGTTGGTGTCCAGGGTATCCAAAACAGAAGTGCTGCCAAGAATATTCAAGAGATTTGCGCAGAGTATTATGACGCCGCAAGGGAAGTAACTGAGCAAAGACGTCAAAAATTGAATTATGCTATCAATGATTTTGGTGAGTATCGTCTTAGTGCCCTGCATCTGACTGTGGGTAGATTCCTTAAGTATCTTAAAGAGCTTAAACAGAACAATACTGTAAAAGAGTACGAGATCCTTTTTGGTGCGGACATAGACCATAAGATGATCGACAAGATGGAGCGCATAGATATGGCGGCCTCTGAAGCGCTGCGAACAACAGCTATCAGCGGAGCTTTTGGGGCTGCAGCAGTACTTGGCACTCCTGCAATAATCACAGGAACAGTCGGCGCGATTGGCGTTGCCTCGACCGGAACAGCTATCACGGGTCTTAGCGGCGCAGCTGCGAATAGTGCCGTAATGGCATGGCTGGGTGGGGGGAGCCTCGCGGCTGGAGGAGGCGGTATGGCAGCTGGAGCCGTTACGTTGGCAGCCGTTACGGCTAGCGCTACGGCTGTGGTGACGATTCTAGCAGCAGGTACATTGGTGTCCCTGCACTTTGGAAAGAAGCTCACAGAAGCAAAGGAATACGAAAAGGAAGTAGGGGTGGCTGTTGCCAGTCTCGAGAAGGCTTGGATTGTCATGGATGGCATAGCCATGCGTACTGCTGAGCTGCGAGAGGTGACTGAAGAATTGAAGTGGCGGACGGTGAGTGAGTTGGATAAGTTGGAACCACTTATCCCTAATTTTGATTTCTCAATTACAGAAAGTGTAGCCATATTCAACAAATGCGCTCTTCTAGTTAAGACGACAGTGGAGCTTGCCCAAACACCCTTGTTAGATGGTGAAGGAAACCTGAGTACTGAAAGCATGAGCATCTCAAGTAAAGTTCGCAAGGTATTGAACACGGAGGTATGAAGATGTCAGTAGATTTTAAGGATGTAATGATTCTACTCTATGATCGTTTTGGCGATGACTTTGTTGACATGGTAAGGGATACGCCTAATAAGGAAAACACTGCATCTGAAGAAGAGATGGTAAATCGGGTAGAGAAGCCGCAACATAATTCTACAGAATATGAAGATAAGCAGGTCGATTACTGCAATGCCGATGTGTTTGAGAAAAAGACTCTGCGCGGAATGCAGCAGGGCATCGCTGTTGTCATGAATTCCGGAGATGTTGCTGCAGCAGTCAAGGATCTGATTCTCATGGCTGGAGAAGTGCGCAAGTTTGAAGAAGCTCAAATAACTGTTCGCACCGATATCGCTGCTGGACGTGATGCTGCTCTCGCAAACATTGAGGCTCAAAAGGCTGCGCTCATGATGTATCTCGATAAATCGTTTGACGAGCGCAAAGAGAACTTCCACGCACTTTTCTCTGTAGTGGATGATGCTTTAGAGAAGAATAATATGCAGCAATTGGCGATGAGCTTAGAGAGCATCATTAAGCTGGCAGAGGCATCACCATTCAAGGACCTGGAAACGATTGAGGCTACTGCGGCAGCGTTGACAGACCCAGACCACAAATGGGATTTCTAGAAATTGACCTAGTAAGCTAAACGAACCATAAGGCCTAAAGCCACTGAGAGTTCGGGATTGTGAGCGAGTATGAGCCAGCTGTCTGAGAGTGTGCCTATTCTTTACGGTCGTGATTCAGAAGGAAATTTGAGACACATTGATTCGGTCACGAATGGCGAAGCCTGTGGTTGTCTCTGCCCATGTCCAAGCTGCGCTCAGCCTTTAATAGCAAGAAATAACGGGAGTAAGAGGATTCACCATTTTGCTCACAAGCGTGGAACATGTGCGTGGTCCGCTGAATATATCATCTCAGTTTTAGCAGCGGATATCCTCCAGAAGCATCACTATATGTCTTTCCCCGAATTAAACTATTTTGACAGAATAAAGGGCCGTATCGTAGCAATATCTCAAGCGAAAACACTGAAAGTGGCTTCTGCAACTACAAAAGAATTAAGTGGCAGAGGAGCACCAGAAGTGATGCTAACCTGTGGTGGCAACACAAAACTGCGGCAATTTGTGCTTGTAATCAGCTTGCTGCATCCAGTATCCGATGCGCAGCTTGAGCGACTGAAATCTTCTGGTCTCGATGCGATTGCTTTTGATTTGAGATCATTATTGAGCCGGAAGAAGAGGGAGCTAGGGAAGCATTTCGATCGTGCTAATGTACTTGCCGGGTTTCAAGAAATCTCCTTTATTGCCGATGTTCTGAGGGACGAATCCGGATCTTGCTTTGAATGGCTCATCAACGCTAAGCGAGATGATATCGATCAGATAAACAGGGAAGACCTCACTATTTGGCTTATTGAAGAGGAGAGGCGTAGAGACGCCGAAGAAAAAGAGAGAGAACGTAAGCGTGCCCAATTCGAGGCAGTACGCGCTGAAGAACGAGCTCGCAGGCTCCAGGAAGAAGAAAAAGTGCGAGTCGAAGAAGAAAGGCGCCTTAGAGAGCAGGCTGAGCGTGATGCAATCAGAATGAGAGAGCTTGTGAATCAACAGCAAGCCCAAGCGCGCGATAGCTTTGGTCGACGTTGGATCAAATGTGAAATATGCGGAGAGGTCAAGCTCGAAAACGAGTTCCAATCCTATGGTGGAATAGATCGCATCAACCTAGGTTGCTGTTATGAATGCCTCAGGAAAAGTAGGGTGTGTGGAATTCAATCATCTAATCAATAAGGCTGAAGTTGATGAGTCTGGTTCCTCCAAAATGTCCCTTAAATATCCCAGCCATTGAAATAGCTGACTTGTCTGTTCTGTATCACGAATTATAACTTCAACGGAATGTTTCCCGATGTTCGCGCTGGTTGCGTCATATTATTGGGCAATAGCTCGAAGACATTTGGTCTAGCCTTCTTCATGGCTATACTGTCTATCAATGACTTTGGATGAGAGAAAAGTATGTTTGCAGATATCGAAACCATTGATTATTACGAGCGCAACGCCAGTGCCTTTATAGGTGGAACTGCGAAAGCAAATATGTCCGTGATACTCTCGGGCTTCCTCGCGTGTATCCCCCAAGGTGGACACATTCTCGATTGGGGTTGCGGGTCTGGTCGCGATGCAGCTGTAATGTTCACGGAAGGTTATAAGGTCACAGCAGTCGATGCATCACATGCCATGTGCGAGAACACACGCAAGCTTGTAGATTGTGATGTGCGCAATGAGACTTTCAGCCAACTTTGCGTAAACGAGGCCTATGATGGAATATGGGCGTGCGCTTCTCTCTTGCATCTGCATAAGGAAGAGCTTCCTGATGCGTTTGCTCGTGCTCATAGCGCGCTCAAACCCGGCGCCGTAATGTACTGTTCATTCAAATACGGTGATTTTGCAGGAATGAGCGACGGTCGATGGTTTACCTATTTAAATGAGGAGTCATTGGAGCGAATCCTTGAAGGCATCTTCTCGTGTATGAAGATGTACGTCACTGCAGATGTTCGACCGGGAAGGGGGAATGAGAAATGGCTGAACTGCCTAGCCTTCAAAGCCTCCAAGGATTAACCACGAACATCTCCAAGGCGGTAATGCTCGAGCGAATGCTCACCAAGTTCACTGCCAGTTACAAGCTCTACTGGTTCAAAGCTATCTTTGACGATGTCATCGCTGGCAACACATATATATCCTTCAAGCGAGCTGTAGGGAGAATGGTGGCATCGGCCTGGTATCCCGTTGTATATTTCAGGTTGAACCTTGGGGCAACTGACAAGCTGGCAGATTTTGTCGATTTCGTGCATCGTGAGTTCAATCTTGCACAGGATTGTAAGCAGGATATCATCATTGATCTTGTCTCCGATGCGCACAGTAACTGTCAGCTTGACAGGCATATAGCCTCACTTACCACCTACGTGCCCTATCGTCTCATAAGACCTTTTTATGAAGAGCGCATCAGCCACGTGAATATTGGAATCTCTCAAGCAAAGCGAGATAGCCGTATAGATGGTCTCATCAGGCAATTCAACGCCGAGGATATTGGCGGAGCGCCATATTGCTTCACAGCTGATGGCGACGGAGTGCGTGTGGTGGATGAATGGGCAACATATCTGTGTGAGAACGAAGCGGTCATTCGCGGCTGGCTTAACTATAAGCTCATAGAATATCTGCAGGCGCGAAACCCTAGTACACCGGCAATTTCGCGAAAACTCTATCCACCGGTACAACGCGATTTATCCGCTGCACATGCTTATTGGAATACAGCCATGCATACGGGTGAGTTCCGCGAGATTTACAACGGTGAGCTATTCTGTGCAGATAATTTCGAACGCTATGGCGCACTAAGTATCGACCACTTCATTCCCTGGAGTTTCGTGTTGCATGATGAACCGTGGAATCTTATTCCAACATTCAAGAATGTGAACAGCCGCAAAAACGATCGATTGCCCGATTTTGGGCGATACAAAGATGGATTCTGTGACCAGCAATTCGATGCCTTGGTCACCGTGTTGGAATCCAAAAAGCATCGTAAGTATCTGGAATCATATCTTAGCATTGATACAGACATATTTTTGTATGAACGCACCAGTGCGAGCCGTGACGCATTTACTCAATCACTCGAGAATGCAATCGGGCCACTCTATCAGATTGCACTGAATCAGGGTTATCCGAAATGGGAGTATGAATACGCAGTCGTGACGCTATGGGGATAGGGTAGTAGGACAGGAAAACGGCAATCCCGATCATTCCGGCATCAGCCCATCTTCCCTCATGATACGTGCCACCACATTAATCTAGAGCCCTATAATCATTCATCGGAAGCTGGGCCTGATGCCGGAATTTGACAACCCATAATCTAACGCGATGCTATTGCAGCATGTCCTCGTTGCCATGAATGTGTCCTTCATGCAATATCCCTCTTCTGCATTCCCTCTTTACGATGAAAGAGCTGGTAAGGCTTGAATCCGAACTCAGTTGACAGAAGTATTGCCAGGG
>JAAYYH010000043.1 GCA_012515495.1 Coriobacteriaceae bacterium
CACTCGTTCGATGAACCGTACCTGATTCCAGCCGACGTGTGGCACCTTGAGCCGCTTCCCCTCAGCAGATATGCTGCCGATACGCTTGCATCTCCCGCGCAACAGGCCTAATCCTTCAGCATATTCACCTTCAGGCATCCCCTCATCACCATAGTCAAAGAGCAACTGCATCCCCAGGCAGATGCCCAAGAACGGCACACCCTGTCGTACGCGCTCGCGGATAGCCTGCATCTGACCGCTGGCTAACATCGTACGTGAAGCATCGGCAAACGAACCGACACCAGGCAAGACGATGGCATCAGCACTGCGGATATCATGCGCTTCTACGCTGATAATGGCTTCACAACCAGCAAGCTCCAAGCATTTTTGGACGCTGCGGAGATTACCCTTGCAATAGTCGACAATGATGATTCTCATGCCTCAGATGCTTCCCTTTGTCGAAGGTACCCAATCCCCGACACGCGGATCTATAGCCACTGCCGCAGACAGCGCTCTGGCTATAGCTTTGGCCGTCGCCTCGATGATATGATGGGAGTTCTCGCCAGCCAATCCACGCACATGCAGGGTCAATCCGGCGTTACTCGCCAGCGCGATCAAGAACTCCTTGAACAGCGAGGTGTCAAAACTGCCGATGAATTCGATGGGCAACGCGACATCCCAGTGCAGTTGACCGCGGCCGCTGATATCCACAACCACAAGCACCAACGCCTCATCCATCGGCACCATAGCATCGCCGAAGCGGGTAATGCCTTTCTTGTCACCCAGACATTGGGTGAAACCTTGTCCCAAGACGATACCCACATCCTCAACAGTGTGATGGGCATCAACGGCTAAATCGCCTATCGCCTTGATACTCAGATCAAAGAGGCCATGTCGCGCAAATGCTTCGAGCATATGGTCGAAGAAGGGAACACCGGTAGTGATGGTGCTCATCCCCGATCCCTCTACAAGCAAATGTAGGACGATATCGGTCTCTTTTGTCTTCCGTTCGATGTTCGTCTCTCTCATCATCCATCCTTTTCCGCTCGCGTCGTCATCTCCGCATCTGCCAACAACGCAGTCAAGGCCAGCAGGAACTCATCAATCTCCTCGGCAGTACCGATACTCACCCTCAAGCAATCTCGCAACCCCGGTGTGGCGGAGAAATCCCGGACCAGGATGCCGTAACGGTCATAGAGCTGCTGCCAGATGACGCTGGCACCGGGCACACTGAACAATAAGAAATTCGCATCGCTGGCGAAGACCCTGACACCAGCCATGGCCCGCAAGGCCTCTTGGACACGCTGCCTCTGGGCAATCATCAGACCGACATTGCGCAGCATCTGCTCTTTGGCCTCCAATGCCGCCAGCCCGGCGAGCGCAGAGAAGCTGTCCACGCTGTAGGGCTGGCGGACTTTCATCATCTGTGTGATGACCTCAAAGCTGGCGATAAGGTAGCCCAAACGGATACCAGCCAGGGCATAGGCTTTTGAGAGGCTGCGCACGATGGCTAGGTTGTGGTGTTGAGAAAGGTATCTGCTCATATCTGCCTGACTGTCAGAGAATTCGACGTAGGCCTGGTCGACCACAATCAACGCGTCTGTCGCATCCAACAGTTCGTGCAGAAAGTCAGTGCGCGCGCATTCACCAGTAGGATTATTGGGTGAGGCAATCATCACGATATCGATGTCGCCCTCAACAACCCGCGCCAACACGGCTGCCTCATCAATGCTGCCATCGACTTTGCGGGCAATCTCCACTATCTGCGTACCACTGACCTGCGCGTCACTTGTGTAGACGGAGAAGGTGGGTGGCACACTCAGCATCAAGCGCCCCGGTCCACCGTAGGCCAAAAAGATGTTGAAGAGGATCTCATCACCACCGTTACCCAACAGCACCTCTCGCTCCTCGACACCCAGGTCGAATGCCAGACGGCTGCGAAGCTCATGAGCCAGAGGATCGGGGTAGCGGTGATAATTTAATCCTGCTTGCAGTTGCCTTTGTAGGATCTGTTGCGCTTGGAGTGGCAAGCCGTAAGGATTCTCGTTTGCGTTGAGATAGATCCGAGCTGGCAGGTATTTGGGATCATACGGCTCCAGATCCGCCAGATGTATCGCCGCCGAACGCACGGACCTCACTGGACATCCTTTGGAGAAGCGGTATGTTCTTCAGGCGCGGCATCCTCTTCAACAGATGCGTATTCCTCTGCCAACGCGATGCGATGTCGTACCGCCTGCGCATGTGCCCAAAGCCCCTCACGATCTGCGATCGTCTCAATGATGGCAGCGTCCTTCTCCAAAGCGGCATATGAGTAGCTGATGACGCTGGAGCGCTTGCAGAAGTCGTCGACCGATAGAGGGCTTGAGAAGCGGGCGGTACCTCCGGTTGGCAACGTATGATTGGGACCCGCAACGTAATCACCAACGCTTTCCGG
>JAAYYH010000007.1 GCA_012515495.1 Coriobacteriaceae bacterium
CGTACTGCCGCCTGCTTGGGCACAGTGTCGGTAGTCATAATCGCCTCGGCGGCTGCCAAACCGGATGCCAGGTCAGAGCCATCATCTGAACCAAGGGCCGCAATCGCCCTGGGAATGCCAGATTCGAACGGCTCGATGGGCAATCTGGCGCCGATGACCCCTGTTGAAGCCACCAGGATCTGATGTGGCTCGCACTCCAGATGCTCAGCAAGCAACTGAGCCGTCTGAATGGTTGTCTCCATTCCCGCGTCTCCGGTAGCAGCGTTAGCGTTGCCGGAATTGATGATCACCGCTCGAACCCCGCCTCCGTCTTCGAGTGGCGAGGCCGAGTCAGTGGCGACACTGCGTGACAGATGCGTACGAGACACCGTGACGGGGGCTGCGCAGAAAACGTTTTGTGTGAACACGCCAGTTGCCACCGCCGGCTTGGATGTCACGACGAGTGCCAGATCCTTGCGCTGGGGATTGCGACGGAAGCCGGCGGTGATGCCCGCGCAACACAGCCCCCTCACGGCACCAAGTCCACCTTCAATGAACGTGATGCCATCAATCACGGTTCCCACGGGTGTGGCAATGGATGGTTTGTCGGTGGCGAGATCGTTCACTGTAGTTCCTTTCGTAGCACCGGATATCATTGAGATTGCCTACAGTATCGGCTGGATAGAATCCAGGCCGGTCTTCTCATCTAGGCCGAAGATGATATTGGCACACTGTATTGCCTGTGTCGCGGCTCCCTTGCCCAGATTGTCAATGGCACAACTGGCAATCAACCTGTTGGTGCGCACATCGTGCGTGACCCCAACCTGTGCGTTATTGCCACCCACAACGCTAGCCGTCTGCGGCATACCTCGACCGAGGTAATGCGTGAATGGTTCTGTGGCGTAATCCTGCCGATAGCAATCGTACAGGACTTCACTATCGATACCTGACATCAACTCCACGCTGACTGTGGATAACAGTCCTCTTTGCAGAGGCGCCAGATGCGGAGTGAAACTGATGGGCATCGCACACGCTGCCAACTGAGAGATGGTCTGCTCGATCTCGGGCGTGTGTCTGTGCGAAGCTACCGCGTAGGCGTTGATATTCTCGTTAGCCGTGCAGAAGAGGTTCTTTGTTGAGGGAGAGCGGCCAGCACCGGACACACCGGATATGGCATTGACTACCACCGTCGACCCCGGTTTGACGAACCCTGCCTGAAGCGCCGGTAGCAGCGCTAAGGCTGTCGCGGTGGGATAGCAGCCTGGACAGGCCACCAATGCCGGCTTGCCTTTCTCAGCCTGTTCGCTAGCCGCACGCAAGAGCGCGGCGCGGCTCATCTCCGGTAGACCATAGATCGCTTGCTCAAGCAGATCAGGCGCGCTATGCGCTATTCCATACCACTGCTCGTAGACCAGAGGATCTTTGAGTCGAAAATCAGCACTCAGATCGATTACCGTGATACCTGCCGCCAGCAATTCCGGCACCAGAGCCATCGCAGCCGTATGCGGAACAGCCAGAAACACCACGGAGCATTCTGCTTTGACCTTCTCGATATCGTGATCAGTAAACACTAGATCGGTCTGACCGATGAAAGTGGGATAGACATCCGCGATGAGCTGGCCGGCGTTACTGTTGGTAGTAGCGCACTTCAGTTCGAAGGCCGGGTGACCCAGGAGATAGCGCACTAACTCGATACCCGTATAGCCTGCGGCTCCGATGACCGCTGTTTTAATCATGTTCTTTACTTCCTGTCCAAACCATGGATTGATGACTATGACATCGAATAACATCTACGTACGGCTATAAAAGTCCTTCAATGCAATCAATAAGCATATACTTTCACATATTGAGAACGCTAACAGTAGCACAATTCTCTTTAACGTCAACTCTTTGGACGATAATATACTTATATTTCTTAATATTTATCGATTATATTCATACTTAGTAAAAAATGATTCAACTGTTAGAACGCTGAAACCAGCGAATCTCACGCGTATCTTCTTTAAATCGCTAAAAGCATTGCGGAGGCGCCGTGGGGCGTTATAAGCGTTATGAGCTGTGACCCACTCGTGTCTTGAGCCCGGCAATCAGGCGCCTGAAGATCGACAACAGCTCCTTGAACTCATTCGTTCGCCAGAACACGAGCGCATAACCGGCCAATGTGACCAGTATGGCAACCGCGGCCTTAATCAGAAAACCCGCGATCCCAGACAGCGGTATCAGCGCGCAAAGCTGGAAGGCCACAAATGCCAATAGCGCGGTGATCGCCGTATAGAGGGCGAAACGTAGGAAATACTGACGACTCGAGGCCTTGAGGCCATGACGAAACAGCATCACGCCCTCGTAGACGGTGGATACGCACAACGAGCTGATAATCCCCGCCAGTACCACACCGGCTATCTGCAGCGACGAGACCAACGCGAAGCTCAGCACAAGGAGCACGATCGTCTCGATGACCGCTTTCCAGCGTGTCTGCCAATACAGGCCATAGGCACCCGTGAAGCTAATAGCAGCCGAGCGCATACCGCGGAAGAAGTACAGAGCCACGATCATGGCCGTGATGTAGAGCGGGAACTCATAAGATGGATCCAGCCAGATATCACCAACAAAGACGTTGAACAGGCAAAGCAACGGTACCGCTGTTACTGCATATAAGAGGGCGTTGATGAAGAATGCCGTGTTAAAGACCTCAAGTTGACGCTTGGGTGATTCAGTTACTGCCAAATTGCCAACACTAGCGACGATGGCATCGAAGACCTGATCGAGGAAGCGCATCAGCAACATCACGATCTGGTTGTAATAGATGCCGTAGTTAGTGGCCATTCCAGTGCCAACGTACTGGTTGATGATCAAGCCGCTAATGGGATTGGCGGCGATGCCACCGATGCGATGCAACACCAGAGCCGCGATATTCTTTTTGATACCAGTCAATGTCTCAGGGTCGAGGGGCTTGATACCCACCTTATCCTTGAGATAAGGATACCGACGATTGGCGACAGCGGCGATCACAACGTTTTGCAGCAGCGATGAAGCAATCATGCAGATCAGGAAGAACAGATAGTTATGAGTTAACATCAATACCGCGATCTGAGCTGCGCACATCGCGATCTGAAAGCTGTACTGGATTATTGCAACGGTGGATTTATGCTGATCGGCGTAGATCAACGAACCCTTGTAGGAGAAGAAGTAGGATACACCTGAATTGAGCACCAGGCAGAAGAAATAGAGCTTGAGATCATCCATGGGCAGCGTGGTCTCGCCATTGATGAGGTGTTGGGCAAACGGCGCGAGCACCGCTCCGATGGTGATGATGATGACGCCAATGGTGACATAGGCTCTCTTGAATAAGCGCATCAATGAACGAACCTTGTCCCTGTCGCCTTCAGCAAGCGGTCGATAAAGAGCGAAGGTGATGGCCGACCCTATCCCCAGTTCACTAAGGGACATGATGGTGAGCACCATGGAGAACAGCACCTGAACGCCCATGTATTCCTTGCCAAGTGTGGCGTTGAAGACACTAAGGGTGACATAGTTGATGATCACGTAGCCGATCTGACCAGACCAGGATGCCGCAAGATTGCGAACCGAGTGCTTGAGCCTCATCGTTGGCTCCCTGGCTTGACACTATCACTGATCTTTGTCGGACACAGTCCCTCTAGCAGTTCGCGCCATTGCGCGTAGATGGTCTCTTGGTCGAACTGGGAGATGGTCTCTTTGGAGCGTCGTGACATCTCCAGCCGCAACCGATCATCAGCCATCATCTCCGTCAAGCGCTGCGTATATGCGGCAGTATCAAACGGTGGGATAAGGAATCCATCCACTCCATCGCGGATGATCTCTGCCGGGCCGGTCGAGACATCGAAACTGATCAAAGGCCGTCCACAGGCCTTGCCCTCCAGCAACACCAACGGCAAGCCCTCTCGATAAGAGGTCAGGGTGACGATGCTGCTTTTGGGATATTCGTCATAGAGATTGGAAACCTGACCACGAAGCAGTAACTGATCCTCCAGACCCAATCGTCTGATCTCCTCAGTCATCTGTCCGTGCATCTCGCCAGTACCGAATACCAGCCAGCGCCACTGAGGAAAGCGCGGAAGCAGTTGTCGGGCAATATCCAACAGGAGGTCGGCGCCCTTCTCCTCATCCAGCCTACCCGCCCAGAGCAGGCTGCGCGAATCGACGTCGTAGCTGTGTGAGCAATCAGTGAGCTGCGGATCAAGCCAGTTATAGATGGCATGGACCTTATCGGCTGGAAGATTGAAGCGCTCGATATAGTCACGACGGCTCTGCTGCGTCAGCGTCACCGTGGCAGCACAGAGGCGTGAACACCAGCGACGCATCCAGCGGACTGGAAGAGCATCCCATTGGTTCATCAACGCGCCATGATCGCAGAAGATGAAACGAGCCTTCCGATAGGTGAGGATGGTGGGCAGCGTCACAAAGCCATGATAGTTGCCTATCAGCAGCACCACGTCGATGTCATGCTGTCTGAGATAATTTCTCAACGGCTTGCTCAACGCCCAAGCCATACTGCGTAGTCGGTCTTCCTCAGGTAGGAACACCGTGGTGCTGACCTGCGAATCGAGGGCAAACTGCAGTTGCTCGTTTCTTCCATAGACCGAAGCCAGATGCACGCGATAGTCTGAGCTCATTCGATTAGCAAGATTGATCGCTACGCGATGCGTACCGCCAAAGCTACCCGGATGCGAGATCAGTATCAAGATGTTCATGCGCCCCCCCACTGCCTGCGCTCCTGCAACCTCATCAATACACGATACAGTCCTACGCTGAATCCCAGTACACGAGCTGCCAGCTTGCGCGTGGGTTGAAAGAAGGGACAGGCAACAATCTCGGTAATACTGCCGCGTAGCTCATCCAGCACCTCTGAGAAACCCTCGAGTTGACGATAACCTGGCTGAGCCAGCATCCGATCCAGAACCACAAAGTGCGCCCAGAGCACCCTGAAACGTGCCTGCGGCTGTAGACGCGGATACAATTCCATCACGCGGTCATAAACGTAACGATAGACACTGATTACATCGAAGGCTTTCGATGAGAAGCGGTTGGTAGTAATGCTGCCACGGCGATGATAGTACTGGTAGAGTGGATCGGTGGTCACTGCCACCACATCCAAAAACGGCGTCAGATCCATCAAGGTGTAGGCATCCTCGTAGGTGAGGCCCACGGGAAAGCTGACTTTTGCGAACAGCTCACGCTTGAACAGCTTGCAACAGATACTCCCCGGTATGCGTTCCCCCTCAAGTGTGATGCGAAGCGCCTCTTCTCCCGAACAGACGAATTCCTCCAGACAAGAGGACTGCGGCACTGTCTTATCGCCATAGATGTTATTAATGCCACTGGAGACCATATCGGCCTGATGTCTGACAATCAGATCATGCAAGACTGCCAGCATCCGCGGCGCGATACCGTCATCGCCATCGATGCAGATGACATATGGAGCGCGAGCATCCGAGATACCTGTGTTGCGTGCCGCGCTTAAGCCTCCGTTGAGACGAGTCAGGAGGCGGAAGCGTTGATCTAGTTGGACGTAACGCTGGCAGATCTTCGATGACCCGTCCGTTGAGCCATCATCGACCAGTATCACTTCAAAAGCACTGAATGTCTGCGACAAAACCGAATCCAGACAACGTTCGAGATAATCCTCGATGTTGTAAACGGGAATTATCACGCTGATCTGCGTGTCCATCTGTCTGTTGATCCTCAAATCCTCTGCTTCTAATCTAAATCGGTACGCACGTGTACTTCAGTACACTGTCCGCCTATGTGCCGCTGTCATCTAATCATGTGCTACTTTCATCTAACATGCTGATAGCTGATTTTCTTCGGCGCTCTATTGTAACGTTATCCATTTTATCGCGTGCGACAATCATCATTACTCCACGTTGCTTAAGCGATGTGCCCTGAAGTGTTATCCCAAAGCCGAATCAGCCTACAGGCAGCAGAGGCCTTCCGCTTCACATTTATCAGGCCATTGGTTAGAATACGCAGATTGCGCACTTCGATGGACCTTGGATAGGAGAAAACCTTGGACAGCGCTTCCACTGTATCACGGGACACCATGGTAATCATGCCGGGCAAGGCGCTTGATCTCGATCAGATCAAGGTGCTTGAAGTCGAGATACTTGATGCCTTCGACGCATTCTGCAACAAGCATCAGATTACCTACTGGATCGGATACGGAACGCTTCTGGGCGCTGTGCGACACAAGGGATTCATCCCTTGGGATGACGATATCGATCTGGTGATGCCAGATACAGATTACTATCGACTCATTGAACTGATCAATGCTGGTGAGGTGATCAGCGATCATCATCGAGCATCGGATCCGGGGATCACAGGTGATGCCTGTCATATGCCCTTCTGCAAGATATATGATACCCGCACCACTCTGATTCAAAATGAGCTCATCGATGGCCTCGATGTCGATGAAGGTGTCTGGATCGATATCTTCCCCTTGTATGGTCTACCTGAGGATCCCACTGAAGTCAAACGTCTGTTGCGCCGCTTCTATTGACTCTACGTCAAGAATCGACTTGCTTGCTTCAAGCGCAATCCGGGTGGCTCACTGGCTGGATCGCTGGCTCGAACCCTGCTCAAGGTTCCCACCAAGCTATTAGGCTATCGCTATTATCTGGATGTGATGAGTCGCAAAGCCAAAACGCTGCCCGCATTTGCTGATTCGGAACACGTGTTCACACCGGTTGAGCCTTCAGACATTTTCAATCGTCACGATTTTGACCAGACTGTCCATATTGAGTTCGAAGGCAGGATGTTCCCAGCTCCCGCGAACTATGACACACATCTCACCGCGGCATATGGCGACTACATGCAGCTGCCGCCCGAAGACCAGCGCGTCTCATTACACAACTTCACCGTCAGCTGGCGCTGATTATTCCACGGCGTTCAAATCTGGTTGATAGGTGGGGATCTGCTCGCGTAAGCAGAGCTTGATCTCGTCCGGTTGGTCCTGCAATATGCTTTCCAAACGCGCCAGCTTAGCTGCAACCTCGACCTGAGAGACCTTATCGCCTACAGAGACCATGATGTTCTTCATCGAAGTAGGCAGTGTTGTCTCAGAATCCATTAATAGCTCTTCATAGAGCTTCTCTCCCTTTCGCAGACCAACGTACTTGATCTGGATGTCCTTACCAGGAACCAAACCGGAAAGCCTGATCAGATTGGTTGCCAGATCGACGATCTTGACCTGCTCGCCCATATCAAGGATGAAGATCTCGCCACCCTTGGCCATTCCGCCTGCCTGTACCACCAAACGTGAGGCTTCGGGAATCGTCATGAAGTAACGGGTAATCTCGGGATGGGTGACCGTCACCGGCCCCCCTTCGGCTATCTGACGCTTGAACATCGGAATAACACTGCCATGCGAGCCCAAGACGTTACCAAAACGCACCGCCGCGAAACAGGTTCTTGAGCTATGCGCGAAATATTGGACGATCATCTCGCCCATGCGTTTAGTCGCGCCCATCACTGAAGTGGGATTAACGGCCTTATCCGTGGAGATATAGATGAAATTGCTGGCCTTGTAGGCATCGGCCATACGGGCGACGAACAACGTGCCAAAGACGTTGTTCAGCACTGCTTCGCGCGGGTTGGCTTCCATCAACGGTACATGCTTATGCGCAGCCGCGTGGAAGACGACATTGGGTCGATAGATGGCAAATAGATCCTCCAGGCGCTCGGTATCACGGATGGAGCCGATCTCGACACGGATATCGATGTCGTCATATTTCTCCTTGAGCTCCAACTCAAGTTCGTAGGCGGTGTTCTCATAGATGTCGAAGATGATCACCTGTTTGGGCGCGACTGCGCAGATCTGGCGAGCAAGCTCAGAACCAATGGAGCCTCCTCCGCCGGTAATCAACACCGTCTTGCCGGAGAGATAGCCACTGACCAGTCGGGTGTTGAGCACGATCTCCTCACGGGAGAGCAGGTCGGTAAGCTCGACATCCCGCAAACGTACATCATCTAACTCGTCCATACGCAGGTCACGGACGTTGGGCAGCGTGAGCAGATGGCAGTTGGTGTGCAGGCAGATGTCATAGATCCTCCTGCGCTCCTCCGCATCCGCACTGGGTATGGCCACAACGATCTGTTCGATCTGTAGGCGCTTAACCAGCTCGAGTATGTCATCTGTGGTTCCAGCCACCTTGACACCGTGGATGCGTTGACCAAGCTTCTGGGGATCGTCATCGACTGCTGCCACGGGATAGCCCTGCATTGAATAATCTCCGCGTGCCATACGCTTGATGGTCAAAGAACCAGTCTCACCGGCACCAACCACTAACGTGCGCTTAAGCGATGATTTAGCTGGTCGGACACTGGCAGTGCCTTTGCCCTTATGCAGGAAACGGAAGACGAAACGCGCGCCCCCGGCAAAGAATAGGAAGAGCACCCAAGCCAGGAAGTAAACCCTGATAGGCAGGCGCACCCCGGCAACATAGTGGATCACAGCCCCGACGAAGATCGACAGTATCGTAGCTAGAGTCAGCTGCACCAACTCATCAGTTGAGGCATATTCCCATAAGTTGTTATAGAGCCTGAACGCCAGGAATGTGGCAACGTTGATGATGGCCAGCAGGCCAAACGAGAACAGCACGTCAGTAGAGACGAGAATGCTATCGGCCTGACGTGTCCCATACGA
>JAAYYH010000044.1 GCA_012515495.1 Coriobacteriaceae bacterium
CCCCGCCACTCAAAGTGAAGGGAGAGCGTTCGGCGAACTCCTGATAATCAAGGCCTACCGCGGCCAACGACTCTCGCGCCACAGTATCTCGCTGTCGCGCATCGCTGAGCATACCGAGGTTTCGCGGTCCAAAGCAGATATCCTCGGCAACGGTTTGGGCGAACAGTTGCGTTTCGGGTTGCTGGAAGACCAGCCCCACAACGCCAGGTTTGATAACAATCCCCACAGCTTCGCTCACTGCCCTATTGATGTTGTCCTCGATAGGGATCGCGCCAGCCATGATGTTGGTGGGATCAGCTCTTCTTATCAAGGTTGCCTTGCCGCCATCCGGCTTCAAGAGGCCCGCGCCAATGCGCAGCAGAGTTGATTTTCCACTACCGGTATGGCCCAGCACCAATAGATAGGAACCTGGTCTGACTGTCATGCTGACATCAGCTAAAGCCTGATGCTGCGTCAAGCCAGCTTGAGTATAGGTGAACGAAACGTTCTCGAGAGCCAGTATCTCCCCTGTTTCCGGTAGCGGCTCATCCGCCATTGGTACTGTACTCGCCCCTGCAGGCAACAGTTCATCTGCATCACCCAGAGCACTCTGCGCCCCAGGCGACGGCTCATTCATCTTCAAGTCCGCTTCAGACTTAGCGCGAATCGCAAATGTACGCGGTTGCGATAGCAAGGACTGGAGTTGGAGGAGAGGGGTGAGCCCAATACCATAATCAGCCAAGGCCTTGACATCTCGCATCAGTTCCTCGGCTGTGCCACTGAATACTACTCTGCCCTGTTTGAGCACAACAACCAGGTCCGCTTCCAAGGCTTCTTCCAGATCATGAGTGATATGCAAGATGCCATGACCCTTGTCATGTAGTGCGTCGATTGCGGCTCGCACTTCATTACGCCCGGTAACGTCCAGCATGGAAGTCGGCTCATCTAAAACCAGATAACGCGGTTCCATCGCCAGGATACCCGCGATCACCAATCGTTGCTTCTCACCACCACTCAACATGTTTGGGTCACGACTCTCGTAGCCGGTAAGACCAACCAGCGCGAGGGCCTCTTTACAACGACGCGCTATCTCAGCTCGATCCAAGCCGAGGTTCTCCGGACCAAAGGCAACGTCATCTAAGACGGAGGAGCTGATAATCTGATTGTCGGGGTCTTGAAGAACGAGTCCGACAAGCTTTCGCAACTCGCGGATGGTCTGTTGAGAAGTAGTCGATAACCCATCAGCTACCACACAGCCTTCATCCGGCAAGAGCAGGGCATTAGCCAGCCGAGCCAGCGTGGATTTTCCGCTGCCATTGGCACCGAGGAGCGCAATTCGACAGCCCGGCTCCAGAGCTAGACTGACATCGCAGACTGCTGGTGTATGCCGGGCGGGATAGGAATAGCTAACATGGTCAAAAAGGAGCATCGAATACCGTTGATCTCTCAAGGTTTTACTACGCGCTAATGGCAGTAACCTTGGTTCGTGTTTCATGGCAGCCATTTTACGGGCAACCCATTATACAAAAGAACCAACGAGCAGACAGCGCTGCGAAAAACCCAATCAGACCAGTGTTACCGACGATCTATCAATAGGCTTTGAAATTCTCCTTTGGTTGAAAGCAGATGGGACAGGCCAAGAACTCGTCGCCTTTATGGATGAAGCCGCAGATCGGGCACAGATAATACGTTGCGTCGTCTGGCGCATCGATGATGTTGTAGGCATCCAAATAGAGTTCAGCGTGATAGGCTTCAGCCAGTTTTGCCCGCATGAAGACCTGTACCGCCTCCTTATTTCCTTCATCCTGCGCCCTCTTAGTAAAGGCCGGATACATATCAGATGTCTCGTAAATCTCGCCATTTGCGCCAAGAATCAGGTTGACGCCGGTACCATGCTTGTCTACGAGTGGTGGCTCGGGCAACTTCGCGCTGGCATCGATCTTCTTGGCCAATTCGAACTCCAGGTCGATATGGATCTGCTCGGCATCCGCAGTAATGGCAAACAATCGAGCAATCTGGTCAAATCCCTCTTTCCTGGCTACTTCTGAGTAGGCCAGATATTTGGTTTTTGCACCCGTCTCGCCAGCGAGAGCCGTTAGCAGATTCTCATAGGTAGTGCCAACTGTTGTCTTGCTTTCTGGCATAACCTCAAAATTGCTGTCTTTGCTGGCATCATGGACGTAAGTCGGCTGTGCGATCTTTTCTTCAACCGCATCTGATGCTGGAGCCTGACTGCCAGGGTTGGTCTGCGCGCCACCCGAACAGGCCGAGAGCAGACCTCCAGCAGCGATTCCAGCTGTTCCCAATACGACATTCCTGATCAAATCGCGGCGATTGATGCTATCCAAAGCGTCCTCATTTCATGTTCTCGTTCAGATACTCGGCTATCGCTTTAGCCTCGGTATCACTGAATGATCTATTCTTGTCCTGCATACGATCGACCATTGCCTGCCATTCCTCCAAACTTGAATACGGAGCAGACTCAACAATCCCCAACCCATGGCAAGCCGAGCATTTGTCCTCATAGAGTTCTTTGGGGTCGGGAGTATTTGAGCCACAGGCCGTAAGCGACAAGAGCCCGAAAAACATCAGGATTCCCGCAAACAAAACACTCACCGGTTTCAACGATACTTTTTTGCCTATCATGATGTTAACGCCTCCTCATCAACTTCAAGTTGGATCTCCAAGTTGAACCCAATCTTATCGCAGCAGAAGCCATCAACGCGAAGCTCTGTCACGGCGAACGCCACAAGCCCGCACCAGCCAAGCTACTGCAAAAGTGCTGCTATTGGTACTATTATGACATCATTTTGGGGAAAAGCAAACCGGTTAGACCTTGATGGCTGATACCGCTGCACAGAAGCGGTCAGCGAAACGAGAGAGAGTCTCAGAATCGTTATCACAGAGATGAACATGCAACGTGCGCCGACCGCGTGAGGCCAAAGCTTCGAAATCGCCTTGTGCCTGGGCGATGGCAAGCTCCCCTAAGGTGAAATCCTCCCGAGGGATGGCAATGTCGTTTTCCTCTTCGGCACTGAGCAGCAGAAATACCCCGTTGTTGGGTCCACCTTTGTGCAACTGGCCAGTGGAATGAAGGTAACGTGGCCCGATCTCTAGGCAAGAGACAGCGCCCAGACGACTGGCAACCCGATTACGCATTCGCTCCAAAGCCTCCCTGCGACCAATGCCCCTGAAGGGCAAAAATGCGTTCAGCGAGAAATAGTCGCCTGGCTCCATAGAGCCGAGCAAGCGCCTGAGGGCTTGATCGACGCTAGCATCGAACTCCTCATCTAGCAGTGATCTACTGATGCGCATGGCACGGACGTAGCCCGAGTCATCAGCGAAGTTGTAAATCGCGATAGTGTCAGCATCTGCTGCAGGAAGCTCGGCCTTCTCGTCATCGTAGAGGATTTCCTTGACTAGGGTCTTCGTCAGTTCGACATCAGGCTGGTTGAAGGGATTGACGTTTAGCATAATGCCCAGAAATGTGATGGCGAACTCCCAGATGACAAAATGCGACAATACCTGAGTCGCATTGTCGATAGTGAAATTCAGCGATGGAATGTTGGAGTTGATACAACAGATGGATTCCTGATAACCCTCATCGTGTCCAACGGCATAACATATGGCACTGCGGTCCTCATGTGGAAAGCTGAGTACGCTGGCATCCACCTCAACATTGGGCAGGATACCTTTTCCCTGTTTTCCCAGCGATTCGGCTACAAGCTGTTCGATCCAAAGACCGAAGACCTGTCCCGATGGTGGGAGAACCACAGAGAACTTATCGCGACCGTTTTGATAACCGTCGTAGAGGAAGCAACTGAGGATCAGAGCGGGATTCTCGGTGTTATCCTGGGAACAAAGCGATTCCGTCTTCCTTGTCTCCTCGATGGCAGCCTCGATATCAATACCTACCAAGGCCATGGGAAACAACGCGAACACACTCAACGCCGAGAATCGTCCACCCACATCCACCGGTGAGTGGAGGATGGCACGATAACCTTTTTCCAGCGCGAGTCTCTCAAGATCGCTGCCAGGGTCGGTAATGGCGACGAAGCGCTTGCCAGCTTCCGCGGCACCGAGATGGGCCCTGACATAATGGCGGACAATCCGCTCCAGTAACACAGGCTCGACGGTGGAGCCCGATTTTGATGAGAGCACATAGAGGGTTCGCGCCGGATCGGAACTGCCCAATATATGATTCACGAATACAGGGGAAAGCGAGTCCATGGTCTTAAAGGCGACTTCGCTGGACTCCAACTCATGTAGTTTAGTGATGGTCATTGAGGCCTGTGTGGATCCGCCTTGACCGATGAGTACTACCGTATCAAGGCCCTCGGCACGGATCTGCTCCGCTAACTCAACGATCTCATGTATCGGCATAGGCGGGTTTGAACACAGCGTCGTCCAGCCCATCAACCTAGCTGCCTGCTCTTGAGCCTCTTCATCGAATGAGAAGAGCGTGGCGTCTTTTGCCGCCAAACGCGACGGTGCCTTGAGCTTAAGAAGCAGCTCAAGGCCCTCGCAATAACCTTGGTTGGCTATGATACCCATCTAACATCCAAACCTGAGGGATACTTACTTGTCAGTTTCCTCGGTTTCCTCAACGACGATTTCCTCGGCTGACTCTTCTACGTCTGCCGCAACATCTACGACGGTTTCCTCGACAGGCTCTTCTGCCTCAGCCGCAGCCTCAACGTTTGTCGATTCGTCGACTTCAACTACCTCTTCCACAGCCTTGGCACTCTTAGACTTGCGGGCAACGCGAGAGATCACAGACTTCTTGGCTGGCTCGACAACCGCATCCTTTTTCACGACCGGCTCCTGAACCAACTCCATGATCACGATGGGAGCTGCATCTCCCCTGCGGTTGCCTAGGCGCAAGATACGCGAATATCCGCCAGGACGGTCCTTGAACAAGCCTTGTTCGACCTTGGTGAATATCTCGGCGACCAGATTCTTATCACCTATAGCGGCAATGGCCAGACGACGTGAATGCACATCACCGCGCTTTGCCCACGTTATCACCCGATCCACGTCACCACGGATCTCCTTGGCACGCTCCAAGGTAGTCTTGATGCGGTCGTTGGTGAACAGCGCAACAACCAGATTCTTCTTGATGGCCTTGGTGTGGCTGGCACTGGTTCCCAGCTTACGGCCCTTCTTGTAATGTCTCATCTTCTAAATCTCCCAATTACTATTGGCAAAAGCCCTATTGGCGCAAGCCCGCCTCCGACGGTACAAACTACCAACGTTCAAAATCCCTGTATTCGGCAAAATCGCCAGAACTGGGATGTAATCGCTTAAGGCTTCAAACCAAGACCCATCGATTGTAACTTGTCCTTGACTTCCTCTATGGACTTGGCACCAAAGTTGCGGATATTCAGCAGGTCGTTCTCGCTGTACTCGACCAACTGTTTGACAGAATGGATGCCAGCACGTTTCAGACAGTTATACGAACGGACACTCAGGTCAAGATCCTCAACCTGCTTCTCAAGCTCAGTGTTCTTACCAGGACCCTCCGGCGCGAATATGCTGGGCGCATCCAGTTCTTCCTCTTCGCCTCCGAGCGCCAGGAATGCATCCATGTGCTGGGTGACGATGTTGGCTGCACGCACTATCGCTTCTGTTGGCGGGATGGAACCGTTGGTCTCAACCTCCAACGCCAGCTTGTCATAGTCGGTACGCTGCCCAACACGGGTGTCGGTAACGCTCATGGTGCAGCGACGCACCGGTGAGAACAGCGAATCCACGTGGATGCGACCGATTGGATCATCGCTACGCTTGTTGCGCTCAGCTGAGATATAACCGCGTCCAACACCAATGCGGATCTCCATCTTCAGTTTTCCGCCTTCAGCAAGAGTCGCGATCACATGATCTTCGTTAATCAGGTTGAATTCAGCGGGAACGTGCAAGTCGGCGCCTGTCACGATAGCAGGACCGATAGCGTCGATAGTGGCGACAGCCTCTTCGCCGGTACCCATTGCGCTGAAAACCAGACCTTTGACATTCAGTACAATATCTGTGACGTCCTCGATTACCCCATCGGCAACGGAGAACTCATGTAATACGCCATCGATCTTGATGGCTGTGGCAGCGGCGCCATCCAAAGAGGAAAGCAGCACACGGCGCATGCTGTTACCCAAGGTCTGCCCGTAGCCACGTTCCAGCGGCTCAACGATGAAACGAGCAAGCGTATCATTGACCTGCTCCACAGTCACCTGGGGTCTCATGAACTCAGTCATCTATGAACCTCCTCAAGAGTTGTTTACTTCGAGTA
>JAAYYH010000045.1 GCA_012515495.1 Coriobacteriaceae bacterium
CGACAATACCGCCGCCTATCAGACAAAAGCCTTGAAATTTTACCCCACTGTACTAATTGATGCAAGCTCAAACCCCTAAATGGGGAATCATTCTATTGGTTGATCTTGCGCTCAACTTCTTCCTTGGCATCCAAGGCAGCTTCCTTGGCGTCATCGGCGACGTCTTCGGCAACATCCTTGGCATCAACCGCAGCGTCTTTAACGAATTCCATGGCATTCTCGGCTGCGTCCATTACAGCCTCCTTGGCATCGCCTGCTACGTCTTTAACGAATTCCATGGCATTCTCAGCTGCGTCCTGGATCTTGTCTTTGAAGTTCTCCATAGTAAACTCCCTTCAGTGAAAGCTGAAAACACATTGACTATATAGTAGTACGAATAGCAACATTTAGATATTAGTAATAATCAATATAGCCAAATCACTTCGTTTGGAGAGCGGTGTCTAAAGGCCGTATATGCTACCATTATGCCTATGGATAGCTTATTTCACGAAATAGGGACTTCAGCCTTGGGAGCCGTGGCTCCCTTGGCTGTGCGTATGCGTCCGAACAAGCTCGAGGAACTGATTGGCCAACAAGAGGTAGTAGGGCCTGGTACTTGGTTGCGCAATGCGATTGAGACGGATGTCCTCTCATCGATAATCATCTTTGGGCCAGCCGGAACAGGCAAGACTACCTTGGCTCGGATAATCGCACTGGTTACCAAGGCGCATTTCACAGAGGTCAGTGCTATCAGTGGCGGTGTCGCTGATCTGCGCCGTGTTATCGACGAGGCAACGAAAAGACTGATGCTGAGTAACATGCGCACTATCCTCTTCGTCGATGAGATACATCGTTTCTCGCGCTCGCAACAGGACGCACTGTTGCACGCAGTCGAGGATCGAGTGCTGGTGTTGATCGGCGCTACAACCGAGAACCCTTTCTTCGAGGTCAATACAGCGTTGCTTTCGCGCAGTCGGGTCATCGAATTCAAGGAACTTACCAACTCAGACATCCGGCAGATCTTAATCCGAGCCCTGGAGAGTGAAAAGGGACTAGCGGGCAGATATGTTTTGACGCAACAGGCTCTGGAAACAATATCTGTCATGGCTGGTGGCGATGCCCGTGTAGCCCTGACAACCCTGGAGCTGGCAGCTGAGGTCGCCGTAGATCAGGCATCGCTCAGCCCAGATGACCTTCTGGAACTCGATGTTACGGTTCAGGGGGGACCAACTGAAAGACAGTCCCAGCTAGAGGCAGCCGAATCACAACCCGCTCTGCTGTATATCACTGTCGCTACTGTATTTGAGGCATCTCCACGTCGCAGCCTGCCTTACGATAAGAAAAGCGATGTTCACTATGATGTGATATCGGCTTTCATCAAATCGATGCGTGGATCCGATCCGGATGCGGCTGTCTACTGGCTGGCTCGGATGATAGAGGGTGGCGAGGATCCCAAGTTCATCGCCCGCCGTATCATGATCTTCGCGAGCGAGGATGTCGGTAACGCTGACCCGCAGGCTCTGCTCATCGCTCACGCGGCTTTCAAGGCTACTGAATCGATTGGGTATCCGGAGTGTCAACTCAATCTCAGTCAGGCTGCGATTTACATGGCTCTGGCGCCAAAATCTAACAGCGCCACCACTGCGATCTTCGCGGCTCGGGGCGAGGTTCGAAATGGCCCTTTGCGTCAAGTCCCCAACCATCTACGTGACAGGCATCGGCCTGGAGCGGAGAGTTATGGTAAGTATCGTTATCCCCATCTTGACTCCCGCGGGTGGGTTGAGCAGCGCTATCTTCCCGAAGGCCTGAAGAAAGGTGCTTTCTATCAACCGGGAGAAAGAGGATGGGAAGCTTACCGCAGCGAGGCAACGTTTCGTGATCGGCTGGAGGATGATCCGGAAACCCCGAGGTGATTATCAGGGCACACTGAGAGGATTGGCGTAGCCCACAAGACGTTTGTCAGTGATTGGAAAAAGCACTCAGATTATTCATCCAAATGGTGACACCGGCTCACTGTGGTCTTCAAAGTAAGCGCATTCTGCTATGATTGGGGCACTTCGTTTCGTCGAAAGAGGTGTGTTATGGCAGACTGGTTCCCACTTATCCTCTATATCCTCGGTGCCATACTGGCAGTGGTTCTCATCTGGGCATTCATTGAGTTGGCGCTGACCCTCCGACGCACGAGGGCAACGGTTAAAGACCTTGATCCGGTGATTGATAAAGTCAATTCTATTGCCGAATCCCTCGAGCCTTCCAGCAAGCGCATCGACCCTTTGTTTGAACGGGTGTCGTTAACCGTCGATGCCGTGAACCTGGAGATCATGCGGGCCGACCAGATCCTCTCAGATGTCTCTGATGTCACTGGCACATTGAGCGGAACGATCACTAAGGTCACCGATATCACCGACGCGCCCCTTAACCTGCTCAGCAGTGCCGCAGAGAAGGTGCGTGACATCTTCTCGGGAAAGAGGCCAGCAGGTTCTTCGGCTGTAGGTCTCGCAACTGAGTCCTCGGGTGATCGGGATAGCAATCAGGCAAGCGATGACTTCGAGAGCGTTACGAGTACAGGATCGCCAGAACCAGCTAGAAACGCTGAGGTCTGCGTTGGCGAACAAGATCCAATCCAACGTCAGGGCACCCAAGAAAAACCGAAGAAGGATAAGGCACCAGTCACTACGCACAAGATCAGCGACAATGGCTATTTCAACTACCCACAAACAACTGCGACATCCGCAGACAACACCGCGAATGCTGTCGAATCCAAGGCTGTTGTTGACACCATGGTATCCGGGAAAGCTGATCCGGTGGATTTCAACCCTGACGTCTCCTGAGAGGCATGATGTGAAAGTTTCTGCAGAACGCATCCGTCTACGGTTCTTCCTGATCTGGTCCATTATCGGCGTATTGTTGTTGCTGGTAGCCTTGGGCTACGTACTTGGTCAGGTCTGGACGGCGATCTCCATCGTCTTGTTCTCGGCGTTTTTGGTTTTCATCATGCGCTCGCCAGTATCTGCGCTTGAGAAACGTGGTGTCCCGCGTATCTTGGGGACAGCCCTTTCTTTTCTCGGTGCCTTCGTGATAGTAGCAGCGATAGTTCTAATTTTCGCCCCTATCATCTGGGGACAGATGGTTGGTCTACTGTCGCTGATACCGCAATACGCCGAGCAATCACAGGACTTCTGGAATGATATCTATCATCAGTATAGTTACCTGTTGGAAGACGATGCCATCAAGCAGCTCATAGCTCAGGCTGCAACCGAGGTATCGCGTTGGGCGGCGAACACAGCATCCGTTTCTGCCGGCAGCGTGATCACCGTTGGCGCCAATCTGGTGGTTGGTGTTGTGGTAATGACTGTTTCATTGGTGGTCTGCTTTTGGGTTCTGAAGGATCTGCCACGCATTGGCAAAGAGCTTTTGATCTTGATTGGGCCACGGTATGCTTCGGACGCGTTGTTCATCGCCACAACCTGTGCGAGATCTCTGGGTGGTTACATCAAAGGCATGGTGATCGCCTGCATCTGCACGGGGACCATCAGTGGCATCGGCTTTGCGATTATTGGACTACCATATCCTGCGGTGCTGGGCTTATTCACCGGATTGATGAACTTCATCCCCTTTGTCGGACCTTGGGTATCAGGTATCATCGTTGGTTGCATCGGTTTGTTCAGCGGTCCGATTGTCGCCTTATTAGCCGTGCTGTGCCTGGTCATTGCCCAACAGACCACGGATAACTTCATTTCACCGCGGGTGATGTCCTATGCTGTGGAGCTGCATCCAGCAGTGGTCCTCGTCGTGTTGATTGCCGGTGGTGCCATAGGTGGTGCGCTGGGGATCTTAGCTGCGATACCGTTGACTTCAGCTTTGAAGACGATTTTCGTACACTATTTCCAGAAGCGAACCGGGCGTCAGTTGTTGTCAGCAGACGGAGCTATCTTCAGGGGCACCGCTGTAGATCGTGAACAGGTTGAAGAGCCTTCTGATGCAGAAGTCGATAAATAACCAGCAAGTAGCACGTAATCATCATCAAGTATCAAGGAGACAGTGTGAAGAGTTCTGAGATCAGGGAGAGGTATCTGGCGTTTTTCGAAGGTAAGGGTTGCAAGCGGATGCCATCGAGCTCGTTAATACCCGATGACCCTTCGATGCTTTTGACTTCGGCGGGAATGGTGCAGTTCAAACCCTACTTCCTGCAACAGAAACAACTGGAGAAACCATTTATCGGCACGACAACCGTTCAAAAGTGCCTGCGAACCACTGATATCGAGAACATCGGTGTCACCGGACGACACTTGAGTTTCTTTGAGATGTTGGGCAATTTCTCCTTTGGTGATTACTTCAAGCAGGAGATGTGTGCCTGGGCGTATGAATTCTGTACCGAGGTGCTCGAGTTCGACCCCGAGAGGTTACGTTTCACCGTATATCTGGATGACGATGAGACCGAAGAGATCTGGATGTCACTTGGGATACCGCGTGAGCACATCACCCGTTTGGGAGCTGAGGATAACTTCTGGACGGCTGGTCCCACAGGACCTTGCGGTCCCAGTTCAGAGCTTTATTATGACCAGGGTCCGGAGTTTGGTTGTGGAAGACCTGACTGTGCTCCGGGTTGTGACTGTGACCGGTTCCTTGAATTCTGGAACTGCGTTTTCACCCAATATGACCGACAGGAAGATGGCACGTTGGTGCCGCTGCCCAAGAAGAACATCGACACCGGTATGGGACTGGAACGAACAGCTGCTTTGATCCAGGGTGTCAGTTCAAACTATGAGACTGACATTCTCCGCGGTTTGATCGCTGTGGGCGAGCGCCTGAGTGGCAAAGGATATGGCGTCGACGCTCAGACGGACCTCTCATTGCGCATTCTTGCCGATCATTCGCGCGCTATCACCTTCATGATTGCCGACGGCATCTTGCCCTCTAATGAAGGCCGAGGTTATGTGCTGCGCAGGCTATTGCGCCGCGCCATGAGACATGGCCAGCTGATTGGGATTGAGCCACCATTCCTCAATCACTACCTCTCAGCTGTGATAGTGGAGATGGGACCCATCTACCCGGAATTACTGGAAAGCCAGAGTCTGATAGCCCGAGTGATGGTTGCGGAGGAAGAGCGTTTCGCTCAGACATTGCGCCAAGGTCAAACATTTCTCGACCACGCTCTCAGTCGTCTGGCCGACGGTGGCGTACTGGATGGAAAAATTGCCTTCGAGCTGCACGATCGCTATGGGTTCCCAATAGATTTGACCGTTGAGATTGCTGCTGAGCAGGGTTTCTCTGTTGATCGACCGGGTTTTGATGTCCATATGGAGGAGCAGCGAAAGCGCGCTCGCTCGCATGTCAAAGACGAGGCATGGAACACCTACGGAGGTGTGTTCAACGACATACTCAATGAGACTGGGGCCACGACATTCATCGGCTACGACCACTATCAGACCGAAGCGACCGTTTTAGCCTTGATAGTCGATGGCCAAAGGGTCAACGGTATCGAGGAAGGCACGCAGGCACAGGTTGTTTTGGATCGCACTCCCTTCTACGGTGAGATGGGCGGTCAGGTGGGGGACACTGGGGATATCACAAGTAAGAACGGCGCCGTGTTCTCGGTCGCCGACACCCGAGTCTACGAAGGTAGCGTATTTGCGCATGTCGGCACCATAGAAGGTGCGCTCAATCTTGGGGATCAGGTTGAGGCCAGGATTGACAGCCTCCGGCGTGAGCGGATACAGAGGAATCACACGGCGACGCACCTGCTGCATCTTGTCCTGCGTCAGGTTTTGGGCGAACACGTCAAGCAGGCCGGTTCATTGGTCGCTCCAGACAGGCTCCGCTTCGATTTCACCCACTTTGAGCAGATCTCCTCAGAGCAGCTGCAGCGGATCGAGCAAATGGTCAATGATTTGATCATGGAAGACGGCGATGTCAGCTCCTATGAGACATCATTGGACGAAGCGCGGCAATCTGGGGTAACCGCATTATTCGGCGAGAAATACGGTGAGAATGTCCGTGTGCTCAAAGCCGGAGATGATTCTCGGGAGTTATGCGGGGGTACGCATGTTTCCCACACAGGTCAGATCGGCTTGATCAAGATACTCAGTGAATCGTCGGTTGGCGCAAACCTGCGGCGCATCGAAGCTATCACCAGCTTTGATGCCTTGAGATACGTCAATCATATCGAGAATGAACTGCGCAACACAGCCTCAAACCTCAAGGCATCGCTGTTCACGGTTGCCGAGAGGGTTGAAAACCTGCTCGCGCGCCTCCATGAGTTGGAAGGCGAGCTCAAGCGGGAGAAGAGAGCCTCGCTGAGCGATGATGTGACAATGCTTTCCGAGAGCGCCATCGATGTGGGATATCCTTTGGTAGTAGCTCGGATCGATGGGCTGAACGTTGAGGATCTGCGTAATGTCTGGGATGTCTTACGTACCCAACTTGGTGAGGGTTGTGCGGCGGTTTTGGGCAGTGAGTCCTCAGAGGGGACTCCGCTGTTGCTGGCAGCGGGCACTGCGGCTGCGGTTCAGGCAGGTTTCGATGCGGGAGCGCTGATCAAGCTGATATCGCCGATGATCAAGGGTGGTGGTGGCGGCAAACCAACGATGGCCCAGGCCGGGGGCAAGGATGCCAGCGGATTGGATGGCGCGCTCGAGCGAGCTCGCCAGGCAGCAAGTCACTGAGTATGCGAATCCTGGCACTCGACATCGGTGAGAAACGCACGGGAATCGCAGTTTCGGATGTAGACGGGAAAGTGGCGATGCCCGTAAAAGTGCTTGCGACTGCCGAGGTGATGGCCTACTCAGCAGCTTTCAGACGGGTCATCGAGGACTTCCAACCACAGCTGCTGCTCTTTGGTATACCCATCACACTTTCTGGGGAGGAAGGGCCCCAGGCCAAGCGTGTTCGGGAATTGGCTGAAGGCATCAGCACGCACACGGACTTGCCCTCAGAGTTCTTCGACGAACGGCTTTCCAGTGTAGAGGCTAAACGGATATTGCGTGAAAACGGGCACTCAGAGCGTTCAATGCGCGGTAAAACCGATATGATAGCTGCATCACTTCTCCTCCAAGCTTATCTGGAGGCTCATGATGCCAGCCGCTCAGATGCAGATCTGCATCCACGAGGACCAATGGAATGAACGGATAGATAACCTATGGCAGAATACCGTGGCAAACACAGCAGCCAACCCGCGTCCGATCAAGACGAGCTGCCAACGCGCAGAGAGGGCAGACGCCGAAGCGCCAATACGACACCATCTGGAAACCAGCCACGTCGATCTTACAGCGGCAAACGTTCGCGTAGCGCTCATCGTCAGGCGGCACGGCAATTCTCCTCCTATGACACATCAGCCATCCGTTCGCGGCGCATGAGCCCCCTGGTGACTGTCGTCAGCATTGTGGTGGCATTGGCCGTTTTGATTGGACTGGTCTTTGGCGGCATCAAGCTTTATGAGTATTTCTCAGCTGGTCAATCTCAAAAGGTCGAAGCCGGTAAGTCGGTAACAGTGGTAATCAAAGAGGGTTCATCAACGTCAATCATCGCCAGCGAGTTGAAAAAGGCCGGCGTGATCTCTGATGAGGCTACGTTCAAGAATGCTGTCGTCGCTCGTGAAGTTGACAACTCGCTCAAGCCAGGTGAGTATCAGCTGATCACCTTGATGGACATGGATGTCCTCATTGACAAGCTCGTTGCCGGTCCCGTGGAGTTGGCCACAGGCAACCGACTCACTATCCCAGAGGGTCTGACAATAGAGCAGACTGCCCAGACCGTGGAGCAGGCTACTGGCATCTCCGCCAGTGAATTCGCGAACTTGGCCCATTCTGCCGATCTGTTCATCGATGAGTATCCTTTCCTCGAAGGCGCGTATAACAACTCCCTGGAGGGCTTCCTCTATCCCAAGACCTATGTCATTCCCTATGAGGCATCGGCTACCGATGTGATCATAACGCTCCTCGATCAGTTCCAGATCGAGACGGCAGGCTTGGATTTCTCCTATGCTACGGAGCACAATCTGACCTTGTTCGACGTTGTCACCATTGCCTCCCTGATCGAGCGCGAGACACGCCTTGATGATGAACGCCCCCTGATCGCATCAGTGATCTACAACCGCCTTCACGATGGTATGCGTCTACAGATCGATGCGACAGTGCTCTATGCTTTAGGCAATCCTGCTGATAAACAGTATCTTTACAATGATGACCTGCTTGTCGACAGCCCCTACAATACCTATGCGGTTGATGGTTTGCCTGTAGGACCGATCTGTTCGCCTCGGCTGGGCTCGATTGATGCCGCGGCTCATCCCCCAGATACCAACTACTTCTACTACGTGATCAACTCTGAGGAAGGTACCCACACCTTCTGTGAGACAGAAGCAGAATTCTATGAGGCCAAGGCACTCTATCAGAGCCTTTTAGAGCAGTGATGGTTATCATATGAGATGGCAATCGTGACAAAGATCGGTTTCTTCCAACCCGATGGGTTCTTTTCGGCGGTCGAATCCATTGACCCAGATGAACTGATAGCCAAAGGGTATAGGTCGGTGTTACTTGACATCGACAATACCTTGGTACCCAGAGATACCAAGCAGATTCCCAAAACTGTTGAACAGTGGATAGCGAAAGCCAAGGATAGCGGACTCTCTATTTGTCTGTTGTCCAACAACTGGCACAAGACGGTATTCTCATACGCCGATCAATTGCAGCTGCCTTGTATCTACAAGGCGATGAAACCGCTGCCGTTCGCCTTCTTCGCTGCGATAAGACGGTTGGGGGCGAACAAGGAACAGACTGTTGTCATTGGCGATCAGCTGTTGACCGACGTGACCGGTGCGCATCTTACAGGTATGCCGGCTATCATGGTCAAGCCACGGGCGAGCAAGGACCTCTGGCACACACTGCTACTCCGTCGTTTGGAGCGCGTGCTGATGGGCGATCGTCAACCGGACAGGTGACAACCCGAGAACAGGAGGTTGCAGGCAATATGAGAGTAGGACTTGCTGGCCATCCCATCGATCACTCGCTTTCACCCTGCATCCACGCAGCGGCCTATCGGGAACTGGGATTGGACTGGAGCTATGAGCTTTTCCCTTGCGAAACTGCGGGCAGTTTCGATCAGTTGATCACAGGCATCCGCTGTGGCAAACGAGACATCGCCGCCCTCAACGTCACAACACCCTACAAGCATTTAGCATTGCAGCTTTGCGATAGCCCCGACTCAGAGAGTCAGGTTATCGGTGGTACGAACGTCCTGACGTGTGCCAGTCCCTTTAACATCATCGGTCACAACAGCGATGGTCGTGCTGCGCTCCGTTCATTATGCGCTGTTGGATTTAAACCCGAAGGGTCAGAGGTTGTGATTTGCGGAACTGGCCCGGTGGCAGCAGCGGTACTATTGGCATTGGTCCAAAGAAAAGTTGCAGCTGTACACATCCTCAGCCGAGACGAGCATAAAGCCAGGCAGTTCATCAACCGATTTGAAGAAACGTATCAGCATCTGGCTAGTCAAGAGTTGACCTGCACTGATGCATCGGCGTCTGAAGGTCCGAGAATAGCAGGCAAGGTCCAAGTGACGGCAAGCTTTGAACCAATGACGCGGATCACTGCCATCAACCAGAGTGATCTGGCGATAGCCTTACAACAATCGAGTGCTCTGATCGATGCCACGCCTCTGGGAATGCGGCCTGGTGACCCTTCAGTTGTTGCGGTTGAGCTACTGCACTCAGCTCTGATAGTCCTGGATACAGTCTACGGTCATGGCGAGACCGCTTTATTGGCTGGAGCGCGAGCAGCTGAAGCGCGAGCACTGGATGGTTTGGCGATGCTGGTGGAGCAAGCTGCCTTAAGCATTGAGCACTGGCTTGTAGATCTTGGTATGGCAAGGATGGTCGCTCCGCGGGAGACGATGATGAAAGCGGCTGTAGCCGAGTTAACTGCCAGAGGAGTCTGATCTACAGCCTGAGAACCGTCGAGTCGGTGGCTTTACTGGCTTGTCGTGTGGTTGTCTGTGTTGCAATGGTAGAATTCCATATGTATTCCGTTTCTCCAGAGAGGTTCCGGATGAGATATCAAAGTGCAGGCGAATCACATGGACCCGCCTTGGTGGCGATTGTCAACGAGGTTCCCGCAGGTGTGATCCTGAGCGCAGCTGGCATCGATGTCGATCTAGCTCGCAGACAAAGTGGCTATGGCCGCGGTGGTCGGATGGCGATTGAGCAAGACAGGGCTGAGATCTTGAGTGGTGTGCGTTTTGGCAAGACCATCGGTTCACCGGTGGCCATCAAGATCAGCAATCGTGATTGGCCAAACTGGAGCGAACGTATGTCGCAGGAGGGGAGGCCTCCGCATGATCTGGTGCGGGAGCAGTCACCACGCCCAGGGCATGCTGATCTGGTAGGAGCACTGAAGATCGGCACACAGGATTGCCGTGACATCTTGGAGAGAGCCAGTGCCCGAGAGACAGCCTCACGAGTTGCAGCAGGAGCTGTAGCCAGGGCATTCCTCTCACATCTCGGTGTTGAGATCGGCTCGTATGTCACCCGCATCGGCTCAGTGATCTTGCCAGATGAAGCCATTGCCCGCAAGAAAGGCGTTTTCTCTGCGACCAAGGTCGAAGCGTCATCTGTGCGTTGTCCGGATGAGGCAGTAAGTCTGGAGATGGTGACGGCCATTGATGAAGCGCGTGCGGCAGGCGAGAGTCTGGGCGGTTGGTTCAATGTCAGTGTCACTGGATTAGTGCCGGGAATCGGTGGTTACGCGCAGGCGTCTGATCGTCTGAGCGGTGCTTTGGCGGGAGCAGTCTGTTCTATCCCAGCTATCAAGGGAGTGCAGTTCGGATTGGGTTTCCTCGCAGGAGGTTTACCCGGTAGTCAGGTCCATGACGCCATCGTCAACCCTGAGGGTTCGGGTGGCAAAGGCATACTCCGACGCGCGAGTAACAATGCCGGTGGGCTTGAAGGAGGGATGACCACGGGAGAGCCGCTGTTGATCAGTGCGGTGATGAAGCCGATACCTACGCTGACAAAGCCGCTGCAGACCATCGATCTGCTTTCACGCCAGATTACCGAGGCTTCCAAGGAGCGCTCGGACATCTGTGCTGTTCCGGCTGCTGCAGTAGTTGCTGAAGCTGAGGTAGCCCTGGTGCTGGCAGACGCATATCAACGCAAATTCGGCTATGACACCATGCCAGACATCCTCGAGGCGTTCAAGGCTTACATCGAGCGGATCAGTCGGTAATCCCAGGTGGAAAACGTATCATCGGGACATATCGTGCTGATAGGCTTCATGGGCTCGGGAAAATCGAGCGTTGCGCGGGTTTTAGCTGCGAAGACGGGGCTGGCACACGTGGACACTGACGATATGGTTGTGCGTCAGGCAGGCATGAGCATCCCTGACATCTTCGCCAAGGAAGGCGAAGCAGGTTTTCGCGATCGTGAGCATGATGTACTGAAGACACTGATTGCCATGGAACCGTGCGTTATCTCCTCTGGTGGTGGGGTGGTTGTCCGTGAGGAGAATCGGATTCTATTGCGACAACTCGGTACTGTGGTCTATTTGGAAGTGACCGCAAAGGAAGCCCTGGCCCGCATTGGGCATAATGAAGAACGTCCATTACTACGGGGATCGGTTTCGCCTCAACAACTCCTCGATCGACGGCAGGATTGGTATGAGGGTGTTGCGGATGTCAGCATTAACACCTCTTCTCAGAGCATCAGCCAGATAGCCAGTGATATCTATCGTCGGTTGCGAGAGCTGCAGGTCATCTGAGCGTCCCATTCCAGGGTTTGGATAAGCGTTGGACGTTTACCTGATGTCTGCAGATCACAACGGGAAAACAGGAAGGGTAGAGATGAGTACACGCAGACTGAGGGTCATCCTTGAGGGTGGCTGTACCTATGATATTCGGATCGGTCATGGCCTGCTCGCCAATCTCGCCCTCCAGGTACGCGAGGTCAGCCAAGCGACAAGAGCTGTGGTCATCACCGACAGTGAGGTGGGTCCGCTTTATCTAAATGACGTCAAGGCTGGATTGCAGTTGGCTGGCTTCGAGGTCTTTGACCTGAGCCTTCCCGCTGGTGAAGAAAGCAAGAGTGTTGTCGTAGCGGCTGAGCTCTGGGACGCGCTGGCGCTTCTGGGTATTGGAAGAGATGGAGTGATCATCGCCTTGGGCGGCGGAGTCGTTGGTGATATCGCCGGCTTTGTAGCGGCTACCTATATGCGTGGAATCGATTTCATCCAAGTGCCAACCACCTTATTGGCGATGGTTGATTCGTCAATCGGGGGCAAGAATGGCATCAATCTGGCTGGCGGTAAGAACCTTGTGGGCACATTCAGGCAACCTAGCTATGTTGCTGCCGACCTGGTCACACTGGCGACACTGCCAGACAGCGAATGGGATAACGGTTTTGCGGAGATCGCGAAATCCGCAATAATTGAAGGCAAGGACTTCACCCAGTGGCTTCTGGACAACACCGACAGCTTGTTGGCACATTCTGAGGATACCGTGCAGCAGGCGATTGTGAGGTCCCTAAGTTTCAAGGCATATGTCGTCGCGCATGATGAGCAGGAGAAGGGTCTACGCGAATGCCTGAACTATGGTCATACCTTCGCGCACGCCTTAGAGGCGGTTGCTGGCTATGGCAAGGTGTCACACGGCAGGGCAGTGGCTGAGGGTATGCGCTTCGCAGCGCGTCTGGCTGTGGAGGCGATTGGTGTCTCCGAGCAATTCGTCAAGCTTCAAGACGATTTGCTGGACGGGCTTGGTCTGATGCCCATACGCGAAGCATACTCTGCCGATAAGCTGTTCGAAAAGATGTTCTCAGATAAGAAGGTGCGCGACAGCAAGCTACGCTTTGTGTTGGCTACGAAACCAGGGGAGTGGCAGGCGGTTGTCGTCGATCCGGACCTGATCAAGATCTACCTGATACTATGGGAACAGGCTCGGATATAAATGGGATGGATGGTGCAAAGGACGCAGCTCGGATTAACAGACGTAAGACCATTGATCAGAAAGGACATTTCATGAAGATATTGGTACTCAACGGGCCTAATTTGAATCTGCTGGGCAGGCGCGAACCTGAAATCTACGGTTCACAGACGCTTGACGCGCTGAATCGCGAAGTCGCCGGGTATGTCGACGAACGTAATGAGGTACGCAATCTGGATAATCAAGTGGATGTGCAGTTCTTCCAGTCCAATCACGAAGGTGTCCTCATCGATACGATTCAGAATTCTCCCCGCGCTTACCAGGGGGTCATCTACAATCCAGCTGGTCACAGCCATTATTCCATTGCCTTGCGCGATGCGATCGCGGCGGTTGAGACCCCGTTTGTCGAGGTGCATCTCAGCGATATCTCCACGCGTGAGGAATTCCGCAGACATAGTGTCATGACCGATGTCTGTATCGGGCGGTTCATGGGTAAGGGAGCAGCGAGTTATTGTGAAGCCCTCGACCACCTCATCGATTATCTTGATTCCAGGCAGGAGGACTGATGGCGGCAGGTCGACGGATCGCTGCGCTGCGGGAGCTCCTCATTGAGAAGGATGTGGATTTCTGGTTGTGCACTCATACCTCTGATATCCGTTGGCTGACTGGTTTTGAACGTGTTTTTGACTCAGAGCAGGCTCATGTCGTACTAGTGTCTGAAGATATCGCCTTCCTGCACAGCGATACTCGCTATGGTCAGTCGTTGAGAGAGCGTGATACCGCTGGCCTCTGGGAGATATCCGACGAGGCTGCGCGACATCCGGAATGCATCGCGCAAAGGCTTGTTGACAACGCTTCAACGGCACAGAGGGTTATTCGCATCGGCCTGGAGACTGATGTTCGCCTCGACCATTTCCGAGCATTACGCAAGGCACTCGATGAGAGACTCGGCCAGGATGGCTATGAGTTGGTGGAGCTCAGTGATGTTGTTGCCAATCTGAGAGCTGTCAAAGACGATGATGAGATCGCAGCGATCAGGAAAGCCCAAGAATTCACCGACGCCGCTTATACGTATATGTTGGAATGGTTGCAGGTTGGCAGAAGTGAAAGGGAGGCAGCACTTGAGCTGGAATACACCCTGCGCAGCCTCGGTGCCGATGGCGTGGCTTTCCCGTCGATAGTTGCCAGTGGGCCCAACAGCGCTGTTCCGCATGCTGTCCCAACCGATCGACGTTTCGAACAGGGTGACTTCGTTTTAATGGACTTTGGAGCGCGCTATCTGGATTACTGCGCTGATATGACCCGTACCGTTGTCATTGGTTCGGCCAGTGAGCAACAGCGGCAGATCCACGCTGCCGTGCTGGAGGCTCAAAAGGTGGTCAAGGTACAGCTGCGGGCTGGAAAAACGGGTGAGGAATTGCACAGACTCGCTGCTGATGTCATTGCGGCTGCCGGTTTCCCTAAAGCATTCATCCATTCGTTGGGGCATGGTGTGGGTATCGACATCCATGAGCTCCCAGCTTTGGCGCCAAGGGTGACACAAACCTTGGTCTCGGGTAATGTGGTGACTATAGAGCCGGGCGTCTATCTGCCTGGTATCGGTGGTGTGCGTATCGAGGATTTTGGCCTGGTGACGAATGAGGGATTCGTGGATTTCACAAAGTCTTCGCATGAATTACTTGAACTATAGGGCTGTCAGGCTGTGAGGTCAAAGCTCAATCGTCTATAATTCCAGCTTACAGAAACCAGAAAGGAAGATCGTGGCGATTTCAACTGCAGATTTTAAGAACGGTAAGGCGATATTGATTGATGGTAAGCCGTGCGTCATCATCGAGTTCCAACATGTCAAACCCGGGAAAGGCGGTGCATTTGTGCGCACCAAGATCCGCGATATCCGCACCGGGCGCGTCAACGACCTGACATTCAGATCAGGTGAGAAGTTCGATGAGATCCGCATGGATACCAAGGAGATGCAATTCCTCTACAGCGACGATGACGGTTTTAATTTCATGGATACCAGCGACTATAATCAAGTCTCGTTGCCCGCAGAGAAAGTTGGTGATGCTGCCAAATGGCTGAAGGAAAACGATATCGCGTCACTGCAGTATGCCGGCGATGAACTGATCGGAGTCGAGCCTCCGATGTTCGTCGAGCTTGAAGTCGTGGAGACCGAACCGGGCTTTAAGGGTGACACGGTACAGGGTGGCAGCAAGCCGGCGACTCTGGAAACCGGAGCTGTGGTACAAGTGCCGATGTTCGTCAACACTGGGGATGTATTGAGAATCGATACCAGAGACGGTCGTTATATCACCCGTATCTGATCGGTTCGATAGACAACCATACACACTGGTCATCGACACCCTTTGCCCCTGGTCGGAAGTGTCAGGGCTGGCTTTCAGTTATAATCACAGTTTCATGCTGAAACGTTATGCTTTTTTGATTGGCTTTGAATCAATCGTCAGGGAGGTGCTATGAGAACCTTGCACATAATGGACACTACCATCCGTGATGCCCACCAGTCATTATGGGCGACACGCATGCAGATCGGCGATATGTTGCCGATACTACCTAAGATGGATCAGGTAGGTTACTGGGCTATCGAGGCATGGGGCGGCGCTACATTCGATACCTGCCTGCGTTTTCTTGACGAGAATCCCTGGGAGCGCCTACGGGCAATCAAGAAGCACTGTCCCAAGACACCTCTGTCGATGCTTGTTCGCGGACAGAATCTCGTTGGTTATCGTCATTATTCGCGTGAGATCGTCAATCGCTTCATCAAGGCGGCTCATCGCAACGGAATCGATGTCTTCAGGGTATTCGATGCCCTCAATGATATCCGCAATATCATTGACAGCGCTGAGGCAGTGAATGAGGCCGGCGCACATTTTGAAGGTGCTATCTGCTACACGATGAGTCCGGTACACACACTGGACAGCTACATCGAGTATGGGCTGAAGCTCAAGGATCTTGGTGCTCACTCCATCTGTATCAAGGATATGGCAGGAATGCTCACGCCATACCGCACTGAACGGATGGTCAAGGCATTTCGAGAGCAAATCGGTCTTCCTATCCATGTTCACTGCCACTATGTGGGTGGAATGGCTCCAGCTAACTATCTCAAGGCCGCCGAGGCCGGCGCAGCCATCGTTGATACCGCTTCCGCTCCTTTGGCTTTTGGTAATTCTCAGCCCGCCGTGGAGATGGTCGTTGCCGCTCTCAAGGAATCCGGTTTTGATACAGGATTGGATCTCGATCTGCTCTTTGAGATCTCCGAATACTGGGAGGGTGTGCGCCAGCGCGGAAAATACAAGCGTGGTGTAAGCTCTCTGATCCATATGCAGGTTTACAGCCATCAGGTGCCCGGTGGCATGATGAGTAACCTCGTCAGTCAACTGGAGATCCAGAAGGCCTCCGATCGTCTACCGGATGTAATGGAGGAGATACCCCGTGTTCGCGCCGAGGTCGGTTTCCCACCACTAGTCACCCCCATGAGCCAGATTGTCGGAACCCAGGCGGTTTTCAACGTCCTTACCGGTAAACGCTGGAGTGTCATCTCAAAAGAGATGCGCGATTACATCGCCGGCTATTATGGCAAAGCACCGGGACCATTGGATCGCGAGGTCGTGAAGAAGGTGCTTGGAGACACGGTGCCCCTTGATGCCGAAACCCCGCCATCCACTTTGGTCACAACTACCTATGCAGATGTCGAGGATGAAGCCGGAGCTTTGGCCAGAAGTGAGGAGGACGTCTTGATGTGGGCGTTGTTCCCCAATGAGGCGCGCACCTATCTGTCCAAACACCGGACATCGGAAAAGACCACATTCCTGCTTTCAGAGGAAGCAGCAGCTACCAAGGAGGAACAAACCGTGGATATGAACCAGATCCGTGAGCTGATCCGTATCGTTGAGGAATCTGGCATTGGCGAGATCACGGTTGAGGAAGCCGGCTCGAAAATCACCGTTCGCGCTCCAGGGCAGATGGGCACTGCAACCAGTGAAGTCAAGACGTCCCTCTCCACCCAAGCTGCGCCGGAGAAGAAGGTTGCTCCCGTGGAAGATGTTGGTGGCAGACCTGGCCATTGGATTCCCGTTAAAGCCCCGATGGTTGGGACATTCTATGCTGCCCCTGCTCCAGACGCACCACCGTATGTCCAGGTTGGTGATGAGGTACTTGCCGGCCAGGCGCTGTGTATCGTTGAGGCGATGAAGTTGATGAATGAGATCGCAGCCGAGCAGATGGGCATCATCCGTGAGGTGTGTGTTGAGAACGCTACGCCAGTGGAATATGGCACTGTGATGTTCTACCTTGAGCCGATTGGAAGTCAAAAAGAGTGATGTTTCAAAGGATACTCATCGCCAATCGAGGCGAGATTGCAGTTCGGATAATCCGCGCCGCCCGCGAGTTGGGCGTTGAGACGGTAGTAGTCTACTCAGAGGCGGATGTCGATACGTTGGCAGTGCGATTGGCTGATCAGGCAGTCTGTATCGGCCCGGCCAGCTCTGCTCAGTCGTACCTGTCGATACCGGCGATCATCAGTGCTGCTACCTCCTATGGCGCTCAGGCGATACACCCTGGTTATGGTTTCATGGCCGAGAATGCCACCTTCGCGCGAGCTTGTGCCGATAACGACCTGGTGTTCATCGGCCCAAAGCCTGAAGCTATCGAGATGATGGGCGATAAAAGCGTCGCCCGTGTCACCATGCAAGGTATCGGTGTGCCCACGGTACCTGGTAGCGACGGATTGGTAGAGACAGCCGCTCAAGCTGCAGTCTTCGCCGAAGCAG
>JAAYYH010000046.1 GCA_012515495.1 Coriobacteriaceae bacterium
AGTCTTGTTATCGGTTCTCTCTCATCCATCTTCTCACCTCGCTGCAGGGATCATCTTTACTGAAGGTCGATTATCCCAGACAGCATGTGCCGATTTGTACCCACTATGACTCAAGTACCCATTCAAATTTTTGAATTATCACTAATATGATTGAGTTTCATCGTTTTGCGTCATACTCTGAGCGCGTAAGGAAAACTGGGGATAATCGCTAAAAAATAATAGTGGATTGTGAAAGAACAGGGCAGTGATAGTTGACATGGCCCCTGGTTTCCTGCACTCATTTTGGGACGAGAAAAGAAGAAGGAGGAAGCTGATGTTGGAGAACAGAGATGCTGTGAAGAGCGAAGAGCCGGAGATATCCGCTATTGCTCAAGAAGGACAAGTTAGCTCAACGATGAAACGCCGTACGTTTCTTAAGCTAGCGGGTTCTGCGTGTGCCACAGCACTTGCAGCTCAGGTACTTATCGGATGCCAGAAGAAGGAAACGGAACCCGAGGTTGTGGCTCCAGTTGATGATGGCCAGCCGGATTACGACTCAATCACCCGTACCGTCTGCGCTCCGAACTGTGTTGGCAGCTGTGGTATCAACGCGTTTGTAAAAAATGACACCATCATAAAAGTTGAACCAGCGGACTTTCCCGACAATGCCTATCATCGTATCTGCGCCCGTGGCATATCGAATGCTATGCAGCGCGTCTATTCACCTGACCGCGTAAAATATCCGATGAAGAGGGTAGGCGAGCGTGGCTCGGGTGAGTGGGAGCGTATCAGCTGGGAAGCCGCTATCGATTTGATCCACGAGAAGATGCAATACAACATTGATAATTATGGACCCCAATCCAATGCCTGGTTGGGCATGACCGGTAACTACAGTGCCGTTGTACAACTTTATGCCTCGATGATGGCAATGACGTATGAGGGCACGGCGTTTACCAGTTTCGGTATCATGGCCGATAACGCCTGCAATATGGGATTCTTGCCTCCTACTGGCGTTCAGCAGGATGCAAGTGAATGGGAAGACATGATGGGCTCCAAGAGCATCATCATGTTCGGTTGTAACTATGCTGAGACCAATATGCAGGAGATGCACTTCCTGTTCGATGCCCAAGAGGCTGGCGCCAAAGTCATTGTCGTTGATCCGCGTCTTTCCCGAACCGCCTCAAAGGCCGATTGGTGGATTCCCATCCGTCCGGGTACAGATGCCGCGCTGATCTGCGGTCTGATGAATTATGTTGTCGAAAACAAGAAGTATGACGAGCAGATCATTCGCACATACACCGTGGGAGCATTCCTTGTCGATACCGCAACCGGGAAATTCGTACGTAGCGGTGAGGACTATGTTGTCTGGGATGAGAGCACTAAGGCAATCGCGACAGTTAAGGCACTTCCGGATGAGGCTAAGCCCGCCTACCCATCGGTTGCAGTCGCTGGCGATGTTCCCGCCGATGCTGAGGTACCTTCGACAGCGGCACTGCTCGGTAGTTTCAGCGTTACAGTCAAAGACGTGACTTACGCGGCTAAGCCATCATTCCAGCTGCTTGTCGAGTCTCTGGCAGAGTATACTCCCGATAAAGCCTCCGCGATCTGCGAGGTTCCTGCTCAAGATATTATTAAGTTTGCCGAGATCTATCTCAACGAGACGCCTGCGCGCCTGCACATCAGTCAGGGTACGAACCGCTATTGGAACGGCCATCTACCAACTCGCGCTGCAGTTCAGCTGGCAGCGATCTGCGGAAATGTCGGTAAACCACACGCCAACATCAACTGGGCTGGCGGCACACTGATGAAGATCCTCTTCGGAGTTGGTCTTTCGGCAGTGCAGCCATATGCTGAGCATTTCAGTTCAACTTTGCCAGGTACACAGTGGATGGATATAGTCGCCACGCAAAGCCCTTATCCCGTGAAACTGATGTGGTTCAACGCCTATGGGTGGGGAACGCAGAGTCCTGAATTGAACTATCTTAAAGAAGAAGTCCTACCACAACTTAATTTTGTGATCGTCTCGGAGCAGATGATGAATGCCGGCGCCGAACTGGCAGACTTGGTCTTACCGATCTGCTCATACTATGAAGAGCCCTTCGATGTTGTCACTGCCTGGTCCTCCATGTGGGTGCAGGTGCGTGAACAGGCCATCTCTCAGATGTACGAATCTAAGACTGACTATCAAATTGGACAGATGTTGGCAGAGAAGTTTGGCATCTTGGATAAGTCTGAGTGGAAACTTGACATCAAGGATTACTATCGCCAGCACATAATCGCTGAGAACAACGCTCCTGAATTCAGCTCCATTGACTTTGATGAACTCGTAGAGAAGAAGGTTGTCAAAGCGAACTATCCAGAGCCGTATGTTGCCTTCGAGAGCCTTCGCTTCAACACTCCTAGCGGAAAGATGGAGCTTTACGCTGAGAACCTCGTTGAGTTTGGTGAGCAACTCGCTTGTCATTATGAGCCCCTTGAGGGGAACCGCAGTACTAAGGCTGAGCAGTACCCATTGACCTTCATGAATTGTCGTACGGTGTTCACTACTCATAGCCAACATGTGAATCTGGATTGGATTCGTGAGCTGATGCCTGAGCCTTGGTTGGAGATTTCACCAGAAGACGCCAGCGCGCGTGGTATCGCAACGGGTGACGTGGTAGAGGTCTATAACGATCGTGGTTCGTACAAGGTCAAAGCTTTGATCACGGCGGAGATCAAACCTGGCTGTATCAACCAAAGACAAGGTTGGTGGCCTAAACACTTCGTCGAAGGACACTATGGCAGCCTGTTACATATGGAGCTGAATCCCGCGCAGGATGCGATTTCGGAGACTAACTTCGCTCCCTATGACAATCTCGTTCAAGTGAAGAAAGCATAAGGAGGTTCGCTGATGACTAAGTATGGTTTTGCAATCAATCTGCACCGTTGTATAGGTTGTCGTACGTGTACGATCAGCTGCAAGATGGAAAATGTCGTAGCTGCTGGTCTTCAGAGGATACGTGTTCTGAACGCAGCGGAGGAGACCACCTACGATGTTGCAACGGGAGACTATCCTAACGTGAAACTGGAGTGGACACCTGTTCCCTGCCAGCATTGCGATGAGCCTCCTTGTATCGCGGTTTGCCCTGTTGCCGCGACATCAAAGCGTGAAGACGGTATCGTTGTAGTCGACGTCGATTTGTGCATTGGCTGCGGTTTATGTGTCGACGCTTGCCCTTATGGATCACGGCAGATGGATGAAACAGCTCTGAAGGTCGATAAGTGCTAGCTTTGTAGACATCGTCTGGACGCAGGAATCGGTACTACGATGTGCCAGATTACCTGTCCCAACCGGGCAATAGTGGTTGGAGATCTGGATGACCCAGAGTCTGAAGTCGCAAAGATAGTCGCTGAGAACGAGACGAAACTGCTTAAGCCAGAAAAAGGGACTGCTCCAAATGTACATTACTGGTATTCTGTCGCACACTAATAATTAGATGCTTGAAGGGTGAAGCTTATCGCTTCACCCCTCAAGAGCGGGTAATCTCAAGCGCGGGTAATAAAACAAGCAAGATGAGGGAGGAAGCTCATGGATCGTGAAGAAGTAATCGGGTTGGCGAAAGCGGAGAGTTCGCTGCTTGGACTTTGGTCTAAGAGCTTTTTTCGTCCTACGGTAGAGCTAACCGAAGAACTACGCAGCGGAATCTTTGTATCAGATTTACAGCAACTGCTTTCTGCTTGTGACGATACTGAGATTGTCGCTGCGATCAATGTGCTGGAAGAATTCTCAAGAGAGCTTGCCCAAAAGGATCTTGAGGCAGCTAGACTGACTCTTGAAGTTGACTACAATAGGCTGTTCGTTGGTCCAAGTGCTCTCTTGGCACCTCCCTATGAATCGTTTTATACAAGCGCAGACCTTGGAGAAGACGGCAGGGGAGTACTACGAGGACCGGCTGAACGTGAGGTAAAGGCCGAGTATCTTTCCCATGGGCTAACCATGCGAAATGAATTCGTGGAATTCCCCGACCATGTGGCGATTGAACTAGAGTATCTCTCATTGCTTGCGCTTCAGGAAGCTGAAGCTTGGGAAAGAGGCGACGAAGAATCGGCACTGGTCTTGCAGGAAACACAGGAGCGATTCAAAAGAGTTCACCTTGGCAGCTGGTTTGAGCGTTTCGCGGACAGCGTCATTGGCGGAGCGAGAACAAGGCTCTATCCGAATATCGTTATTTTGGTGATGAGAACTGTTCTCTAACCGTATCTTGTCTGTTCCATATCTAGATTTCTATTCCGAGAAAAATGAGTTCCTGGCTACGGGATTCTGAGCCAGCAGTAGCTTCTCCAGCTCGTCGACAGCATCGAATACCTCTGCAGCTTCGAAGATCCTGTTACGATCCGAAGAATCGGCTGCCAGTCGGAGTACGCCTAGTTGCCTGAGGAGATTGAGCGCGTCGTTGGTAGCCGAGAAGCTCTTGTCTAGTAGCTTCATCGCAGAAGACACGGTAAGACGGGGTGTCTCGGGCAAAACCAAAAGTAGTTCTTGCGCCGCAGAGCCTTTACTGGTTTTTCCAACGCGTTGGTTCCAGCTTTTTTCCAGATTGATGATTGCATCGATGTAGACTTGTACTACCTGTGCCGCGAGTTCGACACTATTACCGCAAAAACGTGCCCACTCATTGATTAGTTTTGCTTTGGTCAAGCCTTCAACATCGAATCCGAAGTCATAGGGTAACAAATGCTCTGCGTGATATTTCGTATGTATCGCTGGCATCAATCCTATAGGGGGAATGATGCGCTCGACAAGCCCACGCCGATAAATGATGGCATGTGATAGAGCGCGACCAGTTCGGTCTAGACTGCTCTTAAACGGTTTAATGCTCTCAAATTGGAAGTGAGCAAGTGCTGTTTGAGTAATTGGTGAGTAGATGTCTTTATTGATGAAATCGCAAAGATCCTCAATCAACGGCATAACATCATCGGGCGCAGGTGGTTTGTAGATGCCAACAAGATTCTCAGGTACCTTGTAGGGATTCTCTCTGAAACGGAAACCCGATTGAGCTGCTGATTCTCCGCACACGCAACGTGAATGAATATCGAGAATGATCTCAGGATCGATATCGCCACCAACCTCAATGGTTTGAGAAAGCCATTCGAGTGTCTCTAGGTACCATAGCGATTCCAGCGAGCTGTCCTCTGTTGGCTCTTCATTCTCAGAATCGGTTTTCGTTGTCAGATTAGAATCAGGAGAATCAGGTTTCCTTTCTGGTTTTTGCGTACTCTCGAGCTCTATCAGCGTTCTCAAGCTGGGATTCTTCCCGTCAATCCTGATAGTTGAGATAGCCTCAAGTCGCGCAATGTGCTTGCGTAACGCAGGGCCAATCTCTAGGCGCGTGATTCGTTCCTCCATGCGGATAAGTGCCATTTCGCCACGGAATATCTCAGCGGATGCTCTCGGACTTATAGAGAAAAGCTGTGTGCTCATGGAGGTAGGTGTGTACACAGCGACAACCTCTTTCCAGGTACGGAAGCTTATAGTCTGATGTTAAGTATAAGCGTCTATGAGTAAGCCTGAAACTGCTGCTCTATTATACGAGATAATCGTGATAGAGATACGGCTAAGCAACTCAATTAATCAGCCAGCCGAGTAGATGAGAAACCAACAGTTGGGTCAACAGTTCAACAAACTGTTCAATCAGCCGATCAACCAGCAGTTGGGCTTACAGTTCAACTAGCCGATCAACCAGCAGTTGGGCTTACAGTTCAACCAGCCGATCAACCAGCAGTTCAACTAATTTATATTACAATACTATGCTAGCCTTAGAGTCCCAGCGTATGTCGTAATCTTTGATGTTCTTGAATAAAGCGAGCTGCGCCATAGCGCTGACGCCTTTGTAAATACTTTGATATGAGGTTGACAGCGCGCTTTAAGCTGTCTGTATCTTTCAGTTGCTTTCGGGTGATTGCGATTACTTTGATTCCCATATACGACAAGGCATTTCGTCGCATTGAATCTTTAGCTATTTGAATCGCTCCAGTGTGGAAAGAATCACTATCGTATTCGACTGCCAGTTTTGCTTCTGGCCAATAAAGATCGGCAATATAGAATTGCTGATTAGCGCCTCTGCTATTTTGCTTGCCTACTTGGATTCTGCTATTCATGAGCGGATGCGGTAGATTGAAGCCGCCAAGCAAAGCGGGTAGAGTGAGGAGCATTGAGAGGCGTGTTTCCATTGGTGAGGCAGAGTTCTCCAAGATATGTCTCAATGCACGTCTGGCCTGCTTGACCCCATGGAAACCAGCGGCTTTGTCTAATAATACCCTCATCTTAAATACTGATGTTAAGTGACAATCACTCCTGAAACCCTGCTCAGCTATTGACTGCGATCTATCGCTGTGTTGCAGAAGGAGAGGTTTTGGCGTCGATTGCGTATCACTTTCTAAGTCGATTGCGTGAATGTCGTCTCCGTCAAATGCTCGAGTCATTCGATAGCTGCCACAAAACTCATACCCAAGCAGTATCTGTATTTCCAATGGAAGCGAACAGGCATTCTGAAGAAAACAAAACTCTGGTGTGCTAATCAGGAGTTCTTGATCAATCCTCACAACCGAATTGCCAGGCAAGGGCCTCGTGCAATAGTGAGAATGCACGATTTCGTTGACTACGCCAGCTCCTTTGTTTGCGATAAGCACGTCTAGAGGATACGAGAGGTCTAATCGCGAAGCGATTCCAGCAATCTGCACAGGGTCAATTTTCTTTGGAGCCTTGGATATCCGAGTAGCCGAATAAATAGGGCTCTTCCCAAATTTGTATCTCCGCCAAAATTCAAGAGCACTTTTGTGACTGATAAGCACACTCACTTCGAATTCCTCTCTTCGGCAGATGGCCAGGTTGGTACGACAGCGATCTGTCGTAGCCATCCGACTACTCAGCCCTCTGCACAGTGCTTGCGATATCCTAAGTTTTGCCAACTTTTTTCGATTTTCAGGAGCGTTTCGTGCAGTTTCTGGATTAAACCCAAATGATGGTGTCCTTTTTCTGCTTGATACCCTACCTGAGAGTCGAAAATACCATGTAGTATAGTATGCTAGCTTAAAAGATACTCGAGTTTCTCCTGACAATCGCAAATAATTGGCAGAATTGATGTTCTGAGCATACAACAGGAGGAGAAATTGGCAGCACGGAGTGTCCCGCGTGCTCAGCGAGCTCACTCAAACGATCTGATAGAACAACCCATGCTCTTTGCAGTAGTGGAATAACTTGCCGTGTCCGATCCTCGGCAGCCGAACCTGCAGATCCCATTCTGGATAAAGCCTTCTAATGATCAGGGTATCGCCATTCAAAAATGCCACAAATGTCACGTGATGTTCTTTGCTCATCTCATGGTCTGAAGTGATAAAGAATTCGGTCTCGATCTGTTCAACATCTAACAAGTCGTAACCATCAGCTTTTTGGGCTTCGAGCGCCTGCAGCGTCATGCCGCAACAGGAAACGATGGCCTCCGCTGTCGATGTTACTATGTTCCCGCATTCCGAGCAAACATAGAATCTGGTTTGTCTCATGCTTCCTCCTTGTACGTCATTCGAACTCAGCTCACCAGAAAGCAGGGCGTCGATGCTCGCACCCAGCACCTGAGCCAGTTCTGGAAGCAGCGAAACATCGGGGCACCCAGAACCTCGTTCCCATTTCGAGACCGCTTTGTCACTGACTCCCAATTGAGATGCCAAAGTACTTTGAGTCAAACCGCTGTTTTTACGCAGAGTGCGGATTAGTTTGCCGGTTTTCGTATTATCCATAAAATACCTCCAGAAGCATTGTGATGGTCAGCGGGAACGAAGACAATCAACGCTCCGTAGAGTTTTCTGAAGATGTTAGATGAGCTTCCATTCAGCCTCACTGTTTTATAGAAGCCCAGCGATGCAGTCTCACTACGTGCTGTTAGTTGCTTGGTTGTAATCGCGCCTGTAGACCACGTCTCTAAAGATCAACGATACCAGAGATGCCTTCCAGCGATCCGGGCACCAGTTCCAATGCCATGATATTATCAATAAGCTCTGCAGGTACATCTTCTTTGAAACTGATGCCGTAGCGAGAGGCAGGAATAAAGCCAAAACGGCTGTAATAGTCACGATTACCAGCCAGGAAGATGGCCCTGTGTCCCATTCGTCTGGCTCTATCCAAAGCAACGTATACCAGCGCTGAACCCAAGCCGCCACGACGATGCTCCTCGGCAACGCTCAGAATAGCCAGTACTAGGAAGTCGTGTGTTCGGTTACCACCGCGCACCTTAGTTGAAGCGAGCATGATATGCCCAACGATGTGCCCATCCTTCTCGGCAACTAATGATAGCTCTGGGATGTAGGTATCTCCCGAGCGTATGTGGTCTACATAATCCTGTTCGTCACCTTGGGACATGGCGGCAGTCTCAAAGGCTTTCTTCACGAGAGCGTAGATAGCGCCAAAGTCACCCTCGTTCTCTTGTCTGATATTCAATATTCCTCCAAGTAATCGACGATTTGAATCCCTATCTCTTCCCACCTCGTTGCATCGAAGTGAAGATACCGATTGCGCTTACTATGATGAAAACCGCCATACATAGTCGAGTAATCAATACTATCTCAGCAGGAGATGTTTGAGTTATAGGATCATCGCCGATGTTCAGACTCATGATGATGCCGATTACCGCCATGCTGGCTAGCTGTCCCATATTTCGCATCGTGGCCACAAAGCCAACTGCGATACCGGAATCCTCCCGTGGCACACCACTCATGATGGCGTTCATATTAGGTGATGAGAAGATGGCAAAGCCACTGCCGATTACCGCCATGCTGAAGATGATATATGCCAGAGACGTTTGTTCGTTGACCATCAGCAACATCACTAACGCCACACCGCAGACAGCCATACCCATCGAAGCCATCTTGAATGGCGAATTCTTATCCGATAGACGTCCAGCGAGCGGTGAGAGGACAGCTTGCATTATCGGTGCTGTTATCAAGATGATGCCTGAGACATCGGCTCCATATCCTTTAACTTGTTGCAGGTAGATAGAGAACAAGAAACTCACAGCAAAAGTCGCGCCGTAGTTCAATAGCGCAGAGAGACTTGAGAACAAGAAGTTAGGGTTATGGTGAAACAATCCTGGCTTGAGTAAAGGTATCCTCGCGTGTCTCTCATAGAGGATGAAGAAAGTGAAAAGCACTACTCCAACGACAACCATCACCCAGGCAAAGAGGTTGGGAATCTCATTCAACCCAAAGGCCAGAGAAGCTGTCGCCAATGTGTATAGAAGCGAACCTGTGAGGTCCATTTGTTTAACAAGGTTGCTTTCGGCAGATTTTTGTGAGTTGGGTGGTAGCTTGAGAATCGCTGTGATCGAGGTAATAAGCGACCAGATAGCGATGAAGATAAACACCGACCTCCAGCCAAAATGATGTGTAAGCAGGCCACCAAGCACCGGACCAGCCGCCAGACCAACGTAGACCGCAGA
>JAAYYH010000047.1 GCA_012515495.1 Coriobacteriaceae bacterium
AGGCCCACCAGCAGCATGGTCATCAGGATAAAGCGACGCCTCAGCTTGCCGAGCATCTATTCCCCCCGCTCATCGATTATCATCCTTCGGTTACCAAGCAATCCGCTTTATCGTCAGCTCGACAGCCTGCTTGTCGGGCATCGACTTCCATTCGATAGCCAAGCATACGCAGAGTCACAACAGCGACATCTGATCTGATAAAAGCCAACTTTTTGCGAAGGAAAGAGACATAGGCCTCAACATTGTTCTCATCTGTATCGGATTCAAGCCCCCAGATACGTGAGAGCAGTGTCTGCTTAGAGAGGACCTGCTCTCTATCAGACATCAGCATCCTACAGACCTCGAATTCCTTGAGTGATAGATGAACGCTACCGCTGGGACTTGAGAGCTCCGCTGTCTGTAGATCAAGAGTGGTGTTGCCCATGATCAATGTCTCCAGCTGTATTTCACCTTTTCTTCTGGTCAGCGCTCGCAATCGCGCCAGCAGCTCAGCAGCCTGAAACGGCTTTGTCAGATAATCATCTGCACCACAGTCCAAGCCGGTAACCTTGTCTCGAAGGGTATCGCGAGCTGTCAACATCAAGACTGGCACTTGTTTCTTGGCTCTGTGCAACTGCGTTACGACTTCGAATCCGTTAAGTAGGGGCAACATCACATCCAGGATCATGACATCGTAGTCGCCTAAGAGAGCATAATCTAATCCGGATTGCCCATCATATACGGCATCGACATGACAGCCGGTATCAGTCAGTATCGTATTTAGGGCATCTGCAAGCCGACGTTGGTCCTCAACAATCAAGACGTTCAAATCCAGCTCCTTCCGTATGCTGTCTGCGCGTCATCGCCACTGTATCAGTAGAAGACATTGTAGACAATCCAGCTGAAAACTCGCTGAAAACAAGTATGCGGCTGATGCCATAAACAAGCCTTCAGCGTAGCTAGTTTCTACCCTGAGCTAGCTTTCAGCTGGTTTTCAGTCTGCCTTGCTATACTGAGCGGCGAAGGGAGCGAACAGAGATGAGACAGGATGTATTTCTACGTCATGAGAAGAAATATCTGGTTGAAGCTGATAAGAATCAGCAATTGTTGCAGATGATATCTGCGCGCATGCAACCGGATCAGTATGGACTGACAAGGGTTGATAGTCTGTATCTCGATACACCAAGCTACCTTCTCACACGCCAATCGATAGAGAGCCCGATGTATAAGGAGAAGATACGGATACGAACCTATGACTTGCCAGCGCAATCTCAACTACAAGACCCAAAGGTGTTCGTTGAGCAGAAGAAGAAGCTGAACGGTGTGGTCTATAAGCGCCGCATCGCGATGACTCTGTCTAAGGCTTTCGCCTTAATCAACTTGGCAGCATATTATGATGACGATACGAAGATAGTCTTGGGCGAAAAGCTGAGTTCTCAGATCGCCAACGAACTTTTTTGGGCATCTAAACGCTATCAATCGCTCCAACCACTCCTGCAGATCAGCTGTGATCGTCTGGCGTTCGTAGAGAAAGGGGCCGCTGAAAGCGGACTGCGGATCACCCTGGATTCAAGTCTGAACTGGCAGCCCGGCAGCTGGAGTTTTGTCTCGAATCCGGGATACGGATTTCCTCTCAATGGCGGATCCATGATGGAAATCAAGCTCGCTGGTCCCTATCCACTTTGGCTCAGCCGTATGCTTGATGACCTAGATATCTACCCAACGAGTTTCTCAAAGGTTGGGACTGCATATAAACTCGCGTTTCAGGAAGGATTATTATCATGATCATCGATCAACTCTTCAACAGCGTACTGCTATCTGCTCAGGGGATAACCAGCATAGATATCGTCCAGTTCCTGCTCTGTACATTCGTGTCACTGTTGCTGGGACTCTTTGCTGCAATCATCTATATGTACCGGAATGATTACTCGAAGGACTTCGTCGTCACCTTGGCGATACTGCCAGCTGTGGTTCAGCTCGTCATCATGCTGGTAAACGGTAATCTTGGGGCTGGATTGGCGGTCATGGGCGCCTTCACTTTAGTCCGATTCAGGTCCATCCCAGGCAGCGCAAAAGACATCGCTGCAGTGTTCTTCTCCATGGCGATAGGTCTGGCAACGGGAATGGGCTTTTTGGCTATCGCAGCGATATTCACCGTGATAATGGGCGTAGCGACTATATTGTATAACTCGTCTCCGTTCGCCGAGCGCTCGCGTGCCTACCGCCAATTGAAGATCACCGTACCGGAATCACTGGACTATGAAGGGATGTTCGATGCCATCTTCGCGCATTACACGCTTAAGCATGATCTTGTAGCGGTTAAGACCACGAATATGGGGAGCTTATTCCAGCTGCGTTATCAGGTTATGTTCAAACCTGGTGTCAATCAGAAGACCTTCATCGATGAGTTGCGCACTCGCAACAGTAATCTGGAGATAGCTTTGGGTAGAGGTTTATTCGGTCGGGAGGAGTTGTAATGATGGCGCAGGTCATAAGACGTTTGGATGTATCGGCAATTCTCTCAAGCGTGGTTTCTCTTGCGTTGACATTGATGCTCTTGCAGGGTTGTGCGTCCTCGGTCACTGGTCAGCCTGGTGAAATAGGCGGATTGCCAACTGACAATTCCACAGTTGGTGTAGATCCCACTAACGGGGATAGTTTGCAGATTATTCAAGGCATCGACTTCTCATACAGTGAGCGAGACCAGGACGCTTCCTACGATCCAGCAAGCGCAACCAGTATCATCTTGGAGCAGTCGGATAGTAGGATCTCAGGTGCCGGAGCCAGAGTCGATGGCGCCACAATCACCATCGATGCGGAGGGCGCATATATTCTCAGTGGTATGTTGACAGATGGCGCGATAGTCGTTGACGCTGGTGCCGAAGCTAAGGTGCAGTTAGTATTGGATGGCGTGTCAGTGACCAATAGCAATGGCCCCGCTCTTCTTGTTGAGCAGGCAGATAAGACCTTCGTCACCCTTGCTGATGGATCGAGCAATACATTTTCTGATACGGTTGATCGCAGCGATCTGGTTTCCACTGAAAATAATGACAGGGATAATGAGGATGCTACCATCCATGATGCCGCACTGTTCAGTCACGATGACTTGACGTTCAACGGCGGTGGTACATTGAATGTCAACGGTCTATCTGCTCACGCCATAGTCTCCAAGGACGATCTTATCATCACAGGCGGAAGCTATATGCTCCGAGCAGTAGCTGATACTTTGCAGGGTAAGGATTGCGTGAAGATACTTGTCGGTAGTTTCGATCTTAATGCTGGTGATGATGCGATAGCCTCCACGAAAACAGAAGATGTCACAGCAGGTTTTGTAGTCATTGATGGCGGAGATTTCACGATAACTGCCCAAGGTGATGCTATTCACGCAGAGACAGTGTTGCGCGCTACGGGGGGAACTGTTGACATCAGGGAATGTAATGAAGGGTTAGAAGGCGCGTGGATCCAATTCCAGGGTGGAGAATTCCACGTGGTTTCTATCGATGACGGTCTCAACGCTGCCAGCGACTATCAGACCGATCTATCACTGGAGATTAGCGGCGGGTATCTTTATGTCGATGCCGAAGGTGATGGTGTTGACTCTAATGGCACGTTTGCGCAATCAGGTGGCACCGTGATCATTTGCGGACCAACGCGAGAAGGTAACGGCGCGCTCGATTATACGGGTACTGCTACCATAAATGGCGGTACACTGTTGGCTGTGGGCACAGCAGGCATGGCTCAAGGAGTTGGCGGCGGGGATTCAACTCAGGCCTCGATATTGTATTCACCCGCATCGACGATCAGGGCAGGTACGGCGTTAGTGCTGGCGGATGAGCAGGGTGCAGTGGTGTTCAGCTTCAAGACACCCAAGGATCTCAGCTCACTGGTATTCAGCTCTGCGGAGTTGGAAGTTGGTGATAGTTACGACATCTACAGTGGTGCAACGATCAGCGAAAACGATGAGGATGCATTTTCCTCCGACGGCACGATGAGTGGCGGAACATTGCTCACCAGCTTCACGCTTTCACAAAAGGCTGTATTGGTTTCAGCAGATGGATCTGTCAGCGAGATGCCGCAAGGTGGAATGGCGGGTATGGGCGGCGGACCTGGTGGTAGACCTGGTTTTGATGGACGAGGTCAGATACTACCAGAAGGATTTGGCGGCGGAAGCAGGGGAGCTTTTGATGGTTCGGTGCCAGGCAATCGCGAGGAGACTATGATCTACACCTGAGATTGCATACTACTTAAGAGACACGGTACATTTGTGAGATGTGCGTTTCCTGCAGTCCTCCTCGTCACTACGGTATACTTTCCTGATTGGAAGTACTGATTGAATTGGGTCTCCAGATAGCCTACCCCTTTGATCAGCGCTCTCCGCAGAAGGATATAAGAGCGGAAGGGGAGTACTCGGATGTATGTGGTCCTAGTTACAGGTGGAATAGGCTCTGGTAAGAAGACGGCATGTGAATATCTCGATAGTAAAGGGGCGACTGTCCTCGATCTCGATGAGATCGCCAAAGAGGAGCAGTCGAGTCCTTTGATACTCGCAGAGTTACAGGAAGCTTTTGGTGACGGTGTCATCGATGCTGATGGCTTCATCAACCGCCAGTTGTTAGCGGACCGAGCCTTTGTCAGTCGCGAATCTGCCGATAAACTCAATGCCATCTGCTGGCCGTCTGTAGTCCAACGAGTCGCGGATTTCATCCTCAATGGCAGCTGTCAACAAAAATCCACATCTTCGCTTTTGGTCATCGAGGTGCCATTGTTGGCCGAAGCTCCCGTGCTGCTTGATCTGAAAGACGAGGTGATGTGCGTCGTAGCTCCAGAGTCATTGCGGTTCGAGCGCGCTGTGTCTAGGGGCTTACGTCCTGAAGATGTCAGGAAACGTATGGCTCTGCAGGCTTCAGACGAACAGCGCATCGCCATCAGCGATACTGTTATCGACAATAGCGGCTCTCTGGAGGCACTGTACAAACAGTTGGATGATTGGTTCGCTCAGCGGACGGCTGACCGTCTCTTCTAGACTCCAGGAGGTTCATGTGGCACAGATGGAAGGAAAACTCAGCGATGATCAACTTGCCACTGGCGTCCTCAGGGTGGTATCACCTTATGAGCCTGCCGGTGACCAGCCAAGGGCTATAGAAGCACTTTCCCAGGGGATACGTTCAGGACTGCGTTATCAGACCTTGCTTGGCGTAACCGGCTCGGGCAAGACCTATACCATGGCTAAAACAATCGAACAGGTACAGAAACCGACCCTCGTGATGGCTCCCAACAAGACGTTGGCGGCGCAACTGGCCTCGGAATTCAAGGAATTCTTTCCGGATAACGCCGTGGTCTATTTCGTCTCATATTATGACTACTATCAGCCAGAGGCCTACGTTCCCACCACCGATACCTTTATAGAAAAAGATGCGTCTATCAACGAGGAGGTTGAGAAACTTCGCCATGCCGCTACGGCAGCTCTGTTGTCACGACGTGACGTCATTGTGGTTGCCAGTGTCTCATGCATCTATGGGATAGGCTCACCGGCGGATTATGCCGGTATGGCTGTCTTTCTGGATAAAAAGGTGTCAACAGACAGGGATACCTTGATCCATGGGTTGATAGACATCCAATATGACCGCAATGATTATGAGCTACTACGCGGTACGTTCAGGGTTCGAGGAGATTCTCTGGATGTATTCCCACCGTATTCCGATAATCCCCTGCGTATAGAACTATTCACAGATGAGATTGAGCGGATAGTTGAATTGAATAATGTCACGGGAGAGGTGATCAAGGAATACGATTCGATTCCGATCTGGCCTGCTTCTCATTATGTCACCGCTCGCGCAAAAGTCGAACACGCACTGGTGACGATCCGCGAGGAACTGGAGCAGCGCCTGAGAGAGTTCCGCGAAGCCGGGAAATTGCTAGAAGCCCAAAGGCTGGAGATGCGTGCCAATTATGATCTGGAGATGCTGGAGACAATGAGTTTCTGCAGTGGCATCGAGAATTATTCACGACATCTGGATGGACGGGCCCCTGGTGAGCCACCATTCACCTTGATTGATTATTTCCCAGATGACTTCCTTTGCATCATCGATGAGAGTCATGTAACTGTTCCACAGATCCGTGGTATGCATGAGGGCGATCGATCCCGTAAGATAACGTTGGCTGAGCATGGTTTCCGCTTACCTAGCGCACTGGATAACCGACCGCTTCGCTTTGACGAGTTCGAGAGCCGAATCCCTCAGTTCATCTACGTTTCGGCGACTCCAGGCGATTATGAGGGCAGAGTCAGTCAAGCATGTGTGGAGCAGATTATCCGACCAACAGGATTACTGGATCCCGAAGTTGTGGTTCGGCCGGTAAGCGGTCAAATAGATGACATCATCGATGAGGCGCGTGAACGCGCGAGCCGCAATGAACGTGTGTTGATCACTACATTGACCAAGAAAATGGCAGAGGATCTAACCGATCACCTGTTGGATCAGGGTATCAACGCCCGTTATATGCATAGCGATATCGCTACTCTAGAGCGGGTGGAGATCCTGCGTGACCTGCGCCTTGGTAAGTTTGATGTCTTAGTTGGTATCAATCTTTTGCGCGAAGGTTTGGATCTGCCAGAGGTCTCGCTGGTTGCGATCTTGGATGCCGATAAGGAAGGATTCCTGCGCAATCACCGTTCACTGATCCAGAC
>JAAYYH010000008.1 GCA_012515495.1 Coriobacteriaceae bacterium
TCAGCGGGCAAGCTTAACTTATGAAGTCGATCCGAGAGTCATTCACTGTGAGCATGGCTGGTGGTTCCCGGAGCAGACTGGTGAATGGCCCAACCTCTATGGTCCATTCAAAGCAAATCCCAACAACCTAATTCCACACGAAATAATAGGAACTTCCGGTTACGGCGCGAATTATAAGAGCGTTATCGCAAAGATTCGCAAGATTGATGGATTGGATTCCTAGGGAAGCACAGAAGGAGAATACGATGTCAAAATATGCTCTGGTTATAGACTATAAATACTGTACTGGTTGTCATACCTGCGAAGTTGCTTGTCGCAAGGAAAAGAATATTCCTATTGAAGAATATGGTATTAAGGTGATTAGGCAAGGTCCAATCAAGCTCGGTGGCAAATGGATGTATGATTTTGTTCCAATTCCTTCAAACTTATGCGATGTTTGCACGGACCGGATTGAAATCGGGAAGGATCCCGCATGCGTACAGCACTGCCTCTCAGCCTGCATGTCGGCGGTTCCAGTTGAACAGATTGGTGCCCACATTGTTGACAAAGGTGAAAAAGTAGCGTGTTTCATCCCGTAAATATTCCTGTTCCGAAAGCATTCTGGGAATGTGTCAATTGCCCAGTGATGTACCTTGGGATTGATGGTAGCCAGCTTAAAGGAGAACACAATGTGTTTTAGACCTGCCGGTATAAGTGCGTCAGTAAAATGGCCAAAATGTGAGAAAAAAGTGAACGAGGTCATGGGAAACATCCCCAACATCTGTCCCTTTTGTGAAGAGGATCTAACGGAGGCAATAGCTGAGATTAGAAATGGATCCACCCGCCCAATTCCAGCCGCTCCCAAGACGCCAACATCTCCTCCAGCTCTGGTCAAACCGCCAAACAATAGTAAACAATGAGTGCAATCATCCAGCTAGAAAGTGCTTGTATGTGAGGCAATAATATTTGATTCAATTCACTATGAGATTAGCTAGAGAATTGATTAATTGCATGAAAGGATAAGCATGATTGAAGATAAGGATATACAAGAACTCAGTACAGAAGAATTGATTGCTTTATATGAAAAATATAGCAGTACTCCTTCAAATCCTTTGTCATCTTTCATGGCAAGTAAGATTAGGAAAGAGCTCGAGAGTCGCGGTGTGCCTCTTGGCAAACAAGGATAATCATGTATGAGACATCAGCTCTCGACATGGTTGATGACAAAAGTTTGGTCTACCTCAAGTATTAATACAGAGTGCGTCTAATCGCGTCTGCCCATCCCTGAAGCGCCTTCCAGCGCATTTCATCGTCAACTTCAGGGTGAAAAATGCGACTTTTCGCACTCAGTTCTTCCAAGCAAGAGACGTCTTGCCAAAAACCGCTGGATAATCCAGCAAGAAACGCCGCGCCCAAGGCAGTGCTTTCGATATTTGTGGGTCTGGCCAGAGGTACCTGTAGCAGATTGCTTTGGAACTGCATCAGGAAGTCATTACGGCTGGCGCCGCCATCTGCCTTTAATGCTTCCAGCTTGAAGTGCGCATCTTCCTCCATCGCAGAGACCAGATCGTAGACCTGAAAAGCCATCGATTCAAGTGCAGCTCTGACAATGTGTGCCTTGCGTGTACCTCGGGTAAGTCCATAGATCAGGCCTCTGGCCTCTGGATCCCAGTACGGTGCGCCCAAACCGGTGAAGGCAGGGACGATATAGACCCCCGCAGTGTCGTTGACCGAACAAGCCATCTGTTCGGTCTGCTCGGCTGATCTTACGATTCCCAGCTCGTCCCGTAGCCATTGGATTAAGGCCCCTGCGACGAAGACACTGCCCTCCAGCGCATACTGGGTGTGTTTTGTTCCAGGAGGAGATGCTGCTATGGTGGTTATCAGGCGATGCGATGATTCAATAGCTTCAAAGCCGGTATGCATCAACAGGAAGCACCCCGTGCCATAGGTGTTCTTGGCTTGACCCGGCTTGAAGCAACACTGGCCAAAAAGAGCAGCTTGCTGATCGCCAACTACTCCGCATATCGGGATTCCGGCTGGAATGCCAGAATGTGCAGTCTGTCCAAAAACACTCGAGGATGGTCTTACCTCTGGCATCATTGAAACTGGGATATCAAAGAGCTCCAACAACCAATCATCCCACCCACCTTCATGGATGTTATAGAGCATCGTTCTGCTGGCATTGGTCACATCGGTAGCGTGAACCTCACCTCTGGTCAAAGACCAAAGCAGCCATGTGTCGATGGTGCCAAATGCCAGTCTGTTTGCTCGGGCAGCTTCTCTGGCGCCGGGAGTGTTGTCTAGCAACCAGCGTATTTTGCTGACAGAGAAGTAGGCATCGGGTATCAACCCAGTCTTCGCGTTGATTGTCTTGGCGATTGCCGGGTCAGCGGAAAGTTCGGCGACCGCATCCGCGGTGCGGCGACATTGCCAGACTATGGCGTTAGCGATAGGGATACCGGTTTGACGATCCCAAACCACGGTAGTCTCCCGCTGGTTAGTGATCCCAATGCAATCAATCTGAGACGGCTCGATCTTTTTCGAGACCATCAAGTTGATCAGCGCACTGATCTGCGTGGAGAGGATCTCCTGTGGATCGTGTTCTACCCAGCCAGGCTGAGGATAGAGCTGTTTGAAGGGAAACTGGGCCATACCGCAGATAGTTCCCGTACGATCAACCAGTACGGCTCGCGAACTGGTTGTACCTTGATCCAGCGCAATCACGAATCGCTCTGCCATCTGTTCGCGCACCTCGCCTCTCCACGCTTAGCTTCTAGGCTCTATCATAATGTGGAACCTCGGACATCAGTTCAGTGGAGATCTCATTAAGCATCCGTTTGAGCGTGTTGACGTCCTCCGCTGAGAAATGTCCCTCGATGCGCTGGATAACGGTATCGACGTAATTGATATTGAAACTCAGGTATTCGAAGAAGCGTTCTGTGACTACCAGGCGATACTCGCGACGATCTTTCTTGGAGCGCTCTTTAGTCAGGTACCCCTTCTTCTCCAGACTCTGAACCTTGTAGGTGGCATTTGCTAAAGAGATGTCTACAAAGTTCGCGAACTCGCTGATTGTGGGCGTGCCCAAAGCATGGATCACCTCGATGCAAAAGGTCTCTACAGCCGTCAGTGATGCTTCGCGGGTTTCAAAACGATTGAAGATGCGACTGTAGAATTGTAGTTTGAATTTCGTATAGACCTCTACGAACAGTTGTTCCAATGCTTTGTCCATCTTCTACTCCCTGCTATCTGCTCGTTTCGGTGCCAACTTCCTGTATCACAAATGATAGCTCAGCTTTGCAGGCGATGCAGCCGTTGACTGTGGCCAAACCTTGCCCAAATCCAACGGGACCCCTGCGTTTGGTTAGCGTACACTCCAGTTCCAGCACATCTCCAGGCACGACTTTACTCTTAAAGCGCGCCTCCTTAACCCCACCGAAAAGGGCGATCTTGGCGTGGTTCTCGGGCAGACTCAGTAGGGCGACTGCGCCTGTCTGAGCCAGCGCCTCGAGGATCAGTACTCCTGGCATGATAGGTTGATTGGGAAAATGTCCCGAGAAGAACCACTCGCTGATTGAGACGCATTTGATTGCCTTTGCCCATTCTCCCGGATGATAATCGATTATCCGATCGATGAGCAGGAACGGTGGACGATGCGGCAGGATCGCCTTGATCTGCTCGATATCAAGTCCATTCATGGTTGGGCTCTCACTCATGAGCGATCACCACCAGACTAGCGTTGTGTCCACCAAAGCCAAAGGAGTTCGAAAGAGCTGCCCTTACTGCGGTATTGCGCCCAGATCCGGGCACAACATCGAGATTGCATTCAGGATCAGCGACACGATAATTTATCGTGGCTGGGATAAAACCACGATAAATTGATAAGGCGCAGGTTATAGCTTCAACTGCTCCGGAAGCACCTAACAGATGCCCCGTCATGGATTTGGTTGAGCTGACGGGGACGGAAGTGCCAGGTCCAAACACAGCGTGGACAGCTGTTGCCTCACTTTTATCGTTCAGGGGAGTTGATGTGCCATGCGCGTTGATATAGTCGATATCATCTGGCGAGAGATCAGCATCGGCCAGTGCTTCCCGCATGGCTCGTATAGCTCCATTGGCTTCTGGATCGGGAGCAGTGATGTGGTAGGCGTCGCAAGTAGCACCGAAACCTCGGATCTCGGCATAGATTAGAGCACCCCTAGCTCGGGCATGCTCATACTCTTCGAGGACCAGCATGCCTGCGCCTTCTCCCATCACAAAACCGCTGCGCTCAGCATCAAAGGGGATTGAGGCGCGTAAAGGATCATCGCCAAGGTGTAAGGCTTGCATGGCGGTGAAGCCACCAACTGCCAAAGGTAGGACACTGGCTTCCGATCCACCGCACAACACGATATCGGAATAACCGTGACGGATGTGTCGCATCGCTTCTCCAACTGCATGGGCGCTGCTGGCACAGGCAGTAACGATGCATGAGCAATCGCCCTTGAAGCCACTTTCGATAGCTATCCGTCCAGCTGATATGTTCGCGATGGTCATGGGGATGTAAAAGGGTGAGATCTTATCGAAACCACGCTTCAGGCCGCGTTCGTATTCGCGCACGGTGGTTGCCAAGCCACCAATACCGCTGGAAATCAGTACGCTCGCCCGATTCATGTCGCTATCAGAGGCATTGATGCCGCTATCAACCAAGGCTTCACGCGCAGCAATCACGGCCAGCTGCGTGAAGCGGTCCATCTTGCGCGCTTCAGCGGGATTAAGGAGTGTTGTCAGGTCGGCTTTGACCTCACCGGCCAGTTTTGCTGCCTGTGCTTGGGTATCATAGGCTGTGATCTGGCTAATTCCGCAGCTACCCATGCTGATACCTCGCCAGAACCCATCTATCGTTGTGCCAATAGGTGTTATTGCGCCCATTCCGGTTACAACCACACGTTTATTCATTATCACCCTCCTGCTTACGCTTGCATTGTCATTCCACCATCGATTGCGATTACCTGGCCAGTGATGTAGCTGGCCGCGTCACTGCAGAGGAATGCCACAGTGGCCGCTACATCATCGGGCGTACCCAGTCTTTGCAGCGGTATCGACTCGAGCAGTTTCGCCCGGATTCTCTCATCCAGCGTTTCAGTCATCGACGTGTCGATATAACCGGGCGCTACCGCGTTGACAGTGACGCTGCGGCCAGCGAATTCCCTGGCCAAAGACTTGGTTAGACCGATGACACCAGCTTTGCTCGCTGCGTAATTCGCTTGGCCTGTGTTCCCCGTGAGTCCAACTACACTACTGATGTTGATTATTCGTCCCCGGCGTCGCTTCAGCATGGACCGCGAGGCAAGTTTACAGAGCAGGAACACAGCCCTGAGGTTCACATCCAGCACCGCGTCAAAGTCCTCAAGGCTCATGCGCATGATCAGGTTGTCCCGTGTGATGCCGGCATTATTGATGAGGATATCCGGCGAGCCAAGTGTGTCACAGACCTCTGAGTACAACCGTTCACACTCCGAGGCAGTAGCGATGTTTGCTTGGAGCGCGACGAATCGAGATGCATAATGACCGGCACTCAAGGCAGCGTTAACGCAGAGTTGCGCGGTTTCCTCAGCAGCGCTCTTGTCTCCAACGTAGCTGATAGCGATTGAGTAACCTTGGGTGGCCAACGTCAGACAGATCGATCGACCGATACCGCGACTACCACCAGTTACCAAAACGATCTGATGCTGAGAGAGGGATTCTGATGTAACAGTCATGATGCGATTACTTCCTTCAGGTCATCGACACTATCAATAGATGTCACAGGTATCTGGGGAATAGTCCGTTTCGCCAAGCCGGCCAACGTACGTCCAGGACCGATCTCGATGATGCGTTCAACTCCTGATTCGCGTAATGTCAGCAGAGATTGGGCAAAATGCACCGGAGAATATAGTTGGCGGACAAGCAGCGGCTTCACCTCGTTATCTGTGGCAGTCGCGGCAGTGACGTTGAATATCACGGGAATCTGCTGAGAGGAGAAAGCCAGATTTTCGAGCCTATTCGCCAATAAGCTGGCGGCTGGCTGCATCAAGGGAGTATGAAAAGGGCCACTGGTGGCAAGCGTCACGCAGCGGCGAGCACCCAGCTCACGCAACAGCTCCTCTGCCCGCAGAACTGCCTTCTCATTCCCGCTGATAACCACTTGACCGGGACAATTGAAGTTCGCGCAGGCGACGATTCCCCCGCTTTCCTTACCGGCCCGTGCTACCGCATCAGTAACCGATTGATCATCCAGACCAAAGACGGCAGTCATCCGTGAGGGGAGACCGTAGGCCTCAGACATGATAGCGCCACGATACGTCAGCAGATCGATTAAGGTTTGGGCATCGAAAACACCGGCGGCATGCAGCGCTGAGTATTCACCCAAGGAAAGACCGGCGACGATATTTGGAAACTTGTCATACTCCATGAGCAATGATGTGACTGCCGCAGCGAAGACAGCCATGCAAGGTTGGGAGTAGCGCGTATCACTCAAAGTCTCGACGGAGGCTTCAAAGCAAAGTTCAACCAGACTTCGACCGCAAACCTCGCTCTCAAATAATGGTCGGATCTGTGGATATTCCCTATAGATATCCAAACCCATTTCCGGTCGTTGAGCACCCTGACCAGCATAGATCCAAGCTGTCTTTGTCTGGGAAGTAGAAGTCGCCAACGTTATCCGGCTCATAGTTGTGGTAACCCATCCATGGTAGTGCGATATTCAGCCATAATAGACTCGAATATCGTTTTCAACGGCCGAATCTGGTCCAACTGACCGGCGACCTGACCAGCCATGAACGATCCGGTCTCCCTGTCACCATCAAATACCGCGCGCCTCAATGAACCCAATGTCAGGACTTCCAATTCATCGCGGTTCGCTGCTTCCTTCTCCAGTCGAATGTATTCACGGGCCATCTGATTTTTAAGGACACGTACCGGAGCGCCCATTGATTTTCCGGTGACTACGGTACTGATATCCTTCGCTGACAGTAGCGCCTGCTTGTAGTTTGGATGCACGGGGCACTCATCACTAACCAGCAACGCGGTTCCCATCTGCGCGCCACAGGCCCCTAATGCGAAAGCCGCGCAGAGCTGTCTGCCTGAGGCGATTCCGCCGGCAGCTATAACCGGAATGCTCACCGCATCAACTACCTGAGGCACCAGAGCCATAGTGGTCAGTTCACCAACATGGCCACCGCTTTCGGTTCCTTCGGCAATCACGGCATCTGCACCGGCTTTTTCCATGCGCTGAGCCAGAGCCACACTGGGGATTACCGGGAGCACCTTACTGCCAACCTGTTTCCATCCAGCTATGAAGGGAGCAGGGTTGCCGGCACCAGTGGTGATGACAGCCACCTTCTCTTCCCGCAGCATCGTTGCAATCGATTCAACATCTGGAGCCATCAACATCACGTTGACGCCGAAAGGTTTGCTGGTTAGTGTTCTGGCCTCGCGGATCTGTTCGCGGATCTGTTCGCTGGTCTTCCCGCCGGCAGCTATGATACCTAACGATCCTGCATTACTCACTGCAGCCGCAAATCGGCCGGTGGCCACCTGTGCCATCCCTCCTTGGATCAGGGGATAGTCAATGTCGAGCATCTCATTCAACAACTGCCTGTGCATATTCACTCCTTATTCTTCTGTTCCTGTTATGATCTGGGTACGCAACATCTTCAGCTCCATTCCATGGCTACAGCCCCGGAAGTCAATCCACCACCGAAACCCGCGAGCACCACACGCATGCCCTTCTGTATTCGTCCTGAGCGTACCGCCTCATCAAGAGCCATGGGTACACTGGCCGCACTGGTATTGCCGTATTTGGCCAGATTGAGGAAGAAGCGATCTGGTGAGATGCCCAATCTCTTCGCAGCACTGGCCAGGA
>JAAYYH010000048.1 GCA_012515495.1 Coriobacteriaceae bacterium
CCAACAGCTTCTGGCCAGCCAACAAGTTGGCATCCGCGACAGCCGTGTCCCCGCTAGTACTGACCGTCACAGCCAGAGACTCCTTGGGAGAGATACCATAGCGCGCCCGTACACCTCGTATGGCAGAAATCACAGCGACAAGCAGATCGATTGAACGCTCAGCCTCAGCATCGATAAACGAAGCGAGCGCGTCGCTGCTGGGCCACTCAGCTACCATCAGGGATGGTCGTCTATCCCCATGCGGGATGCTTTGCCAGATCTTCTCGGTGACAAAAGGCATCACTGGGTGCAGTAACCGCAGTGCTGTATCAAGCACAAACACCAGATTCTCCTGCGTCGTTTTCCTAGCCTCACCGCCCTGCGCCAGTTGCCCCTTTGACAGTTCGATATACCAATCACAATACTCATTCCAAAAGAAGCTATATAGAGCCCTTCCCGTGGCGCCAAAATCATATTCCTCGTCGTTTTGAGCCAACTCAGCAGTCAGGCGAGCCAGGCGCGACAGTATCCATTTATCGGCATCACTGCGGGGTTGCGGAGAGACCCTGTCCTCTCCCACATTGAAATCCTCAAGGTTCATCAACACGAAGCGCGAGGCATTCCAGACCTTGGTAGCGAAGTTGCGGTAGACCTTGAGTTTATCCTTATCGAACTTCATATCCTGAGAACCAGTGACTTGCATCGACAGGCCAAAGCGCATGGCATCGGCACCAAATTCATCGATGAGCTCCATCGGATCGATACCGTTTCCGCGCGATTTTGACATGATGTTGCCATACTTATCGAGCACGGTTGGATGGATGAGCACATCTTCAAAGGGAACCGCGCCGTCAACAATAGCACCAGGGGCTCCAGGAGCTACCTTACCGCCACCAATGAAGTACATCGAGCTCATGATCATACGCGCGACCCACAAGAAGATGATGTCACGAGCAGTTGAGAGTACCTGTGTGGGGTAATAGGCAGCCAGCTCCTGCTCGTATCCTGGCTTATCCGGCCAGCCTTGGGTCGCGAATGGCCAGAGCTGTGAACTGAACCAGGTATCAAGCACATCCTCGTCCTGACGCACTGTTCCACCGCATTGCGGACAGATCTCGATGTCCTCTTCCAATGCATCTTGCCAACCACACTCATCGCAGTAGAATACCGGGATGCGATGACCCCACCACAGTTGACGGGAGATACACCAGTCGCGGATATTCTCCATCCAGTGGAAATAGACATTCTCCCAGCGTTTGGGGTTGAAGGTCACGCGGCCATCGCGGACAGCAGCGATTGCGGGTGCTGCCAGTGGCTTCATCGATACGAACCACTGCTCAGAAAGCCATGGTTCGATGGTGGTGTTGCAGCGATAGCAATGGCCTACGGCATGATCATGGTCATCGATATGGTCGAGAAGGCCAAGTTCCTCAAAGGCAATAACGATTGCCTCACGTGCCTGTTCGCGAGTCATACCCGCAAAGCGACCACCTTGTTCGTTGATGATGGCATTCTCATCCATGACGTTCAACTTCTCAAGATCGTGGCGCTGGCCCATGTCAAAGTCGTTGGGGTCGTGTGCGGGGGTAACCTTGACGCAACCGGTACCAAACGAGGCATCAACGTAATCGTCGGCGAACACTGGTATCTCACGCTCCACCAGCGGAAGTCGCACCCGAGCGCCAGCCTCAACCAGTGCCGAGTAGCGTTCATCTGCGGGATTGACTGCTACGCCAGTATCGCCCAGCATCGTCTCTGGTCTGGTGGTTGCCACAACAAGATACTCACAGTCGCCTACGGGCTCAACCAGCGGGTAGCGCAGATACCAGAGATGCCCCTTCTCGTCAGCATGCTCGACCTCGTCATCGGCCAAAGCGGTCGTGCAGCGTGGGCACCAGTTGATAATGCGGTTGCCACGATAGATGAGGTCGTTGTGATACCACTGCACGAATACTCGTCGAATCGCCTTCGCGTAACTTGGGCTCATGGTGAATATCTCATCGCTGTAATCACAGCTGCAACCCATGCCCTTGAGCTGCTCGATGATGGTTGAGCCATACTGACGCCGCCATTGCCAACAGGCCTCGACAAAAGCTTCGCGCCCAACGTCAAATCGCGTCAGACCTTCACTGGCCAGCTTTTGCTCCACCTTGTTCTGGGTGGCGATTCCTGCATGGTCGGTACCAACGATCCAACGGGTTGGACATCCCTGCATTCGGGCGCGGCGCGTGAGGATATCCTGCAGCGTATTATTCAACGCGTGTCCCATGTGCAACACGCCTGTGACATTTGGTGGTGGTATGACGATGGTGTAGGGCTGTAATCCAGGGTTGGCGAATCCAGCAGCATCCCTCATGAAGAAGTCGCTGTTCTGCCATGTGTTGAAGATCGGACCCTCGAGGTCCTTGGGATCATAATTCTTGGGTAACTCAGTCAAGGATACTAGCCTCCTCAGTCCCTGCCATCTGTTTGGATTTGTGCTGTTTCATGGTAGCAGATTGAGAGGAGGCTGACTGTATGCTGTTAGCTGAAGGTAAAACCTTCTGTCAGGCACTGGCTTTCTGGGAGCGCTTAGTTGCCTTCAAGACCAAGGTTGGCTTCTTCTCACCACGCACTGCTTCTGCAGTGACAACGACCTCGACGATCTCATCATTGCTGGGAAGTTCGTACATCGTCTCAAGTAGTGTGCGCTCACAGATAGACCGCAGGCCACGGGCACCCGTCCCATGCTCAACTGCCTCTCGGGCAATCTCTCGCAAGGCTCCATCGGTGAATGTGAGTTTGGTATCCTCAAAATCAAACATCCGAACGTATTGTTTGACCAAGGCATTCTTCGGCTCCGTGAGTACACGGATGAGCTCGTCTTCGCTCAGCTCTTCGATGCTGCAAATCACTGGGATACGCCCAACGAATTCGGGTATCATACCAAACTTATGCAGATCCTCAGGCAGGATCTTGGCTAACAATTCTGAGGTCTGATGGCTATGCGGCTTGCTGATCTCGGCTCCAAAGCCAATACCCTTCTTGCCAATTCGCTCGGCGACTATCTTATCCAGACCAACAAACGCGCCTCCAAGGATAAAGAGGATATTGGTGGTATCGATCTTGATGAGTTCCTGCTGAGGGTGTTTGCGACCGCCCTGCGGTGGTACCGATGCCTCAGTCCCCTCAATGATCTTCAGCAGTGCCTGCTGCACTCCTTCGCCTGAGACGTCGCGGGTGATAGAGAGATTCTCTGCCTTACGCGCGACCTTATCGATCTCATCGATGTAGATGATACCGATCTGGGCGTTTTCGATCTCAAAATCAGCGGCAGTTATCAACTTGAGCAGGATATTCTCAACATCTTCACCAACGTATCCAGCTTCTGTGAGAGCTGTTGCGTCAGCAATGGCGAAAGGTACCTGAAGAATACGAGCCAGCGTCTGCGCCAAAAGGGTTTTACCGCATCCGGTGGGGCCCAGCAGCAAGATGTTGCTCTTAGCCAACTCGACATCATCATCTTTGGCATCGACGCCCAATGCGATGCGCTTGTAGTGATTGTAGACGGCAACACTCAACGCCTTTTTAGCACGCTCCTGGCCAATGACGTAGTTTGAGAGTTCGGCATAGATCTCTGAGGGAATCGGCAGGTCCTCAAGCGCAAAGGACTTCTCAATCAGCTGCAGATCCAGCTCATCATCCAAGTCGCCGAGGTCATGTTCAACTATCTCAGAGCAAAGACGGATGCATTCATCGCAGATAAAGACATTTGGCCCAGCAATCAGTTTGCGAACCATATCCTGTGATTTACCGCAAAAATTGCAGCGAAGATCATTGAATCCGTCATCGAAACCCCCACCTTGGCCGGAGTTTCCGTAGACATCAGACATTTTCTACCTTCTGCTTTCTATTCTTCTTCCCGTTCTACCTTCTTGATATCGCGAGCATAGAAGATCTCATCAACAAGGCCGTATTCCTTCGCGGCGCTGGCGCCCATGAAATTGTCGCGCTCGGTGTCATCGTGGATACGCTCCAGAGGCTGACCGGTGTGATCGGCTAGTATCTGATTCAAACGCTCACGCGCGTAGAGGATCTCACGGGCTGCGATCTCAATCTCAGTCTGCTGGCCCTGCGCGCCACCGCTAGGCTGATGGATCATGATCCTCGAGTTTGGTAGAGCAAAGCGCTTGCCTTTGGCTCCTGCAGCCAACAATACCGCCGCCATCGATGCTGCTTGGCCGATACAGATCGTCGAGACATCGCTCTTGATGAACTGCATGGTGTCGTAGATGGCCAGTCCCGCGGTGATCACACCCCCTGGAGAGTTGATATACAACGATATGTCCTTCTCGGGATCGCTGCTCTCCAGATGAAGCAATTGTGCCACCACTGTGTTGGCTACATGGTCATCGATCACCTCACCAAGGAACACGATGCGATCGTTGAGCAGTCGCGAATAGATGTCGAAACTGCGCTCACCGCGCGGAGATTGCTCAATGACATACGGTATCAGGGCGGAGCGTGGGTTTTGATAGTACATTCTTGACTCCAATCTTACGGTACTACAGATACATTGAGCCCGGGAATCCAAGCTCTGCGTCACGGTATGCTCGCAACGCTAAAGTTCAATGGAGCATCAAAATGTTCATCATAGCAACGCATCTTCACAATCGGCTTACAACAACATGACCGTATCGACACAGTTCGGCTTTTTCGTGAAACTGGCGGATCATTTGCTACAAAATCGCGCAGTAAACCTCTATTCCTGGGCTTCATCCTTAGCCTCAGCTTTTGCCTTCTTCGCTCGAGGCTTCTTGACAGCAGGCTTCTTGTCCTCTGCTTTTTTGCTGTCAGCCTTGACGTCTTCGGCCTTACTGTTATCTGCTTTTACCTTGGACTTCTTGGCTTTCTTCGGTTCTGGCTTAGCACCGATGTCGAAGACCTCTGCGGTGTCGTTGAGGTGTCGAGCTGCCTTCATCCGCAGCAAACCCTCGCGGATCTCGGGGAGACGACCGTTGGCCTTCCATTCAGAATACAGCTTCTGGGAATCCGCGATCCCGCTGCGCTCGAATTCTGCGATGATCTCCTCTTCGCTGACGGCAAGCCCAAGATTGCGAGCCAGAGCATCAAGTGCGAGAGACGCTGCCGAACTCTCTTTGGCTTGTGCCTGAGTGTCCTTTTGGAATTTCTCGGGCGAGATGTCGTTATTCATGAGATATTGATCAAAAGTCATGCTGCGTTTCTGTAGCATGTCAAAGAAGTCGCGATAGATGCTCTGCTCCGCGTTGCGCACCATCTCCTCAGATGGCTCACCGACAAGTCGGCTCACTAACTCGTTCTGGCAGACAACGTCCTTAAGATCAGGCATCTGTTGAGACTTCTGAACCTGAATGGAATCGCTGATCTTCTCGCGCAGATCCTCTACACCCTCATAGTCCAAGGTCGCTTTCACCCAAGCGTCTGTGACCTCTGGCAGGACTTTTGTTCGGATATTGGTTACTGTGGCCTTGACGTGCATTCTCTCGTTCTCGCCCTCAGCCTCGGGCAAGTCCTCGTCAAAGCCAAAGTCGAACTCTTTCTCTTCACCCACTTGCATACCTACGATATTACCGTCAAACTCATCTGGCATGGCCTTTGAGCCAACCTCATACGGCTGACCCGAAACAGTAAGACCTTCAACCGGCTCGCCTTTCAGAGTCGTTTCCAAATCGAGGATTACTGTATCGCCTTCGCATGCTGCACGACCCTCAACCTCATCGTAAGTGACATAATATTCGCGCAGGGACTCGACCTGTTGATCGATTTCCTCATCACTCACCTTATCAGAGGGTAACTCCACCTGCACAGGCTCATAAGAAGAGAGCTCCAGTTCAGGTTTGACGATAACAGTGCCAATAAAGGTGTAGGCTTCTCCCTCCTGCACGGTCTCGTCCAAAGAGAACTCTGCTTTTTTCAAAGGAATCAGGTCCTCGGCATCAAGAGCCCGAGGGAACCAAATATTGACAATCTCCTCGGTTGCCTCTGCTAGGAAATACTCTTTTCCACCATAGTGATTCTCGAGCACACGCCGTGGAGCTTTCCCTGGCCTGAAACCCGGAATGCGCACCTTTCCGGCATTCTTATAGGCAGTCGCGATGCTCTTGGCCACCTCCTCAACCGGAACCGTGACCTTCACCTCGACCTTGTTGTCCTCAAGTTTTTTAACTTCTGTATCCAAGGTTGCCAACTTTCTTCTCGATACATAAATGGAGCATGTCTGTGACCGCACCCGCGAACCCCTTGTAATCTGCGAGTCCAGACAAACACGCTCATTCCTGCTGTTATTGAAACCTTACAAATATACCATAGAGTTGCCCGGCTACATAGTAATTGGTCATCAATCCCGGTCAGCGAATTCCAATCCTACATGGAATGCCTGTGACACAACCTCGCCTGGAGCACGATAGCAACGCGTTCCACTGTCAAATGTCAAGATACTATTACCAAAGCGCAGATCCCCATTCTCGTCAAGTAACTGTTCCTCAGCGTGGATCTGCTTCACCTCACCGATAAATAAGGTGTGTGAGCCCAGATCCAGCGAATGGGTGAGGGCACATTCCATGTTGTAAGGGAACTCGGCAATCAAAGGCGCGTCGACTTCATCGGCCTTGATCGCAGTCAGGCCAACAGCCTTGAATTTATCGACGTTCTTCCCAGATACAAGACC
>JAAYYH010000049.1 GCA_012515495.1 Coriobacteriaceae bacterium
CGGTAGTTTGGGGCACGCCCAGATTGATAGCTCGCAGCGCTATTGGCTGAGAGAACACCTGCTCTGGTGTGCCGTGGGCGAAAACGCCACCCTGGTTAAGCACCAGTACCTGTGTGGCGTGGTTGGCAATATCCTCCATGCTATGTGAGACCATGATGATGGTCTTACCAGCCGCGTTGATCTCCTTAATAGTGCGCATCAGCCGATTGCGACCTGCTGGATCCAATCCGGCTGTAGGCTCATCAAGTATTAATATCTTGGGATCGCTGGCCAGTACACCGGCCAAGGCAACTCTGCGCATCTCTCCGCCCGAGAGTTCGAACGGCGATTTTTTGGCATAACGTTCATAATCCAGGCCGAGAGTGGACATCGATTCGCGCACCCGGTGATCTATCTCTGCTGCAGACATCTTGGCGTTTCTCGGACCGAATGCGACATCCTCGGCAACGGTCGGTGCAAATAGTTGGTACTCGGGATATTGAAAGGCCATACCGATCTTAGTGTGCACTGTCTTGCGCGCTCCGCTTTGTGTCAGGTCATCTCCATCGATAAGCACTCGGCCAGAAGTCGGTTGCAACAGCCCGCACATCAGCTGTAGCAATGTTGATTTCCCGCTACCGGTATGGCCGATGATTCCGAGAAATTCACCATCTTCTAACGTCAGAGACACATTACGGACAGCAGGAACATGAGTGTCATAGGAGGTATAGGAGTAGCTTAGCTGTTCAAGCGCAAGCGGCATAACTCCTCCTTCAGCTCACTTGGCTTAACCATATTGGGCACAGCGACTCCCCTTTGCTGTAACGCTTCTGCCAGCAGAATCGAGAAGGGGACCTCCATTTTCAGTTCCCGCAAACGCTCTTTCTGGCAAAAAACCTCCATAGGAGTTCCCTGTAAGGCGATGCGCCCAGATGCCATCACGAACACGCGATCGGCACTCATTGCCTCTTCCATGAAATGGGTGATGAGCACAACAGTCATCCCGCTGTCGTTAAGCTCCCGCACCACACGGCGGATACCACGTCGGCCGCGGGAATCGAGCATAGCTCCTGGCTCGTCAAGGATCAGGATATCTGGTTGCATAGCCAAGACCCCGGCGATGCAGACTCGCTGCTTCTGTCCGCCGCTTAGATGTGCTGGATTGCGATCAGCGAACTCGTTCATCTTCACGGAATCCAATGAGGAGTCAACTCTTGTGACTATCTGTTCATGTGGGACAGCTAGATTCTCAGGGCCAAAAGCGACGTCATCAGCTACGATACTGGTGACCATTTGGGCATCGGGGTTCTGGAATACCATTCCGGCATGCGAGCGAATGGTAAAGACAAGTTCGGGATCGCTGGTGTCCAATCCCACCGTGAGAACTGTCCCCTGACTGGGTGTGAAAAGCGCATTGATGTGCTTGGCCAGAGTTGATTTCCCTGAGCCATTGTGGCCAATCACGGCTACGAACTCACCCGGTCTGACATCCAGGCTGACATCATCGAGAGCCATAGGCGAAGCAGGTGCCTGCTCATTATCAGCTTTTGTATGTCGGTTGTGCTCGACAGTCTTATAGCGGTATGAGACATCGCGAAATTCGATAATCGCTGGTTGTAACATGATGCTCCCATGTTTCTTTCATCCGGACTATGACCGTCGGTTCCAGATTCGCACTGGATCAGCCCGCAGGCTCGTGGACTAACAGCAAAACAGTCCTCAAACTGTCGCCGATCACCACCGGTGAGGATTTTCACCTCGCCCTGAAACAGATTACGGATAGTCTACCATATGATTACGGAGTGAGGGCAGCTGTTCGGCTTAGTTGTGTCCTGATTATAATCATCTGCAGGATCATGCGGACATGGGCTAAGGAGACAGCGTGTTGGAAAACCAATATATTGATATCACACCTGTTGAGCACTCAAGGCAGCGAGCGTCGGGAATGTGGCCTGAGGGTTTGGACGGAAGGACCGGAAACTTCGGGAGTGCCGAGAAAGACGAGGGCTTCGGGAGTGCTGAGGGACCGGCTCAGGCGTACACTGCCAACCCACAACCAAGGATCGAGAAGCGTTCCAGTCGTCTCTCCGGTGTCGTTCAGCTCGTTGCCGGCGCGGGTTGCGTGCTCGTGGGTATCCCGTTGCTCATTTTACCAGGTCCTGGCTTACTCGCTGTGGGGGCTGGTGCCGCGCTGATGGTCAATGGCAGTCGAACGCTGCTCGGAAAGCTAAACTAACCACGCGCTTCGCTCCAACAGTCTTCTCTACATCTACCTGCGGTGCATCCTCACACTCATGTCTAACGGCCTAGCCGTGAACAACGCCGTTGTGGCGATGCCGTCAACGCCGGTAGCGGCATATTGCGCGGCATTGTTCAGTCCGATACCACCAGCAGCTATCAAGGTGATACGGGGATCAATGGCACGTAATTCCTTGACCAGAGGCGCAAGTTCATTGGCAGGAACCTTGTCGATCTGTATCCCGTCGACTCCGGCCTGAGCCAGTCTGCGAGCGCACGCAGCATCTGCCTCAACAAAGAGTTTCTTCTCGATAACGCGGCTTTTTATCTTGTCCAGCTGGGAGATGAAGCCCTCGATTCCACCGAGGAACTCCAGATGCTGGCTAAACACCAAGACAGTCTCTGACAGTCCCAGACGATGGGGGAAAGCGCCGCCTGTCATAATCGCCTTGATCGTAAGATCCTTACAGCCCGGTGTGGATTTTCGGGTTGTCAGCACTTCGCAATAGGGATTCTCAGCC
>JAAYYH010000050.1 GCA_012515495.1 Coriobacteriaceae bacterium
AGGCTCTTACGAAGTGGATACTGCGTATAGGCACAAGCCACCGCGGCATTCACGGCACTGAAGATATCTGCTGGGATCAAGATGTCCCCAGATACTTCCAGGAGTACCGATACATAACCAGTGTCCTGACAGAGGGGGACATTATCGCTGGCTGCGAGCTGTGCGTTGAAGCACAATTGTTCTAAGGCTTTGCGCCCCAGAGGGTGCGTCTCGCTGTCTAGGGCCATGCCCAGTGCTCCCAGGCAGTCTTTTCGCAAGCTGATGGCAAGCCGCGGTAACGCCTGCTCAACGGCCTTGGCCACTGACTCTGGCTCTAGGATGGTGCGCTCACCCATAGTACTCCTCCGAATAGATCTTCCCTCCGGGTCCTTGCTCACTTATATATTCTCAAACAGACAGCGCTTCGACACTAGCTCGAATAGACGCGGCGGACGCCTGCAGCTGGACGCGCTCTTCTTCCTGAAGATCCAACTCGACGATTTCTTTAACTCCTTCTGGGCCAAGCAACGTAGGAACACACATATATACGCCTTCGATTCCATACTCGCCTTCAAGAAGCGCACAGGTGCTGAGGATACGCCCATCATCGCGCAGGATGGATTCGATCATGGCCACTATTGAGGATGCGGGAGCATAGAAGGCGGATCCGGTCTGAAGCAGTTCGACAACCGCCGCGCCACCTTTGATGGTGTTCTCGACTACCCGATCGATGCTGTCGGCATCCAGCAGCTCGCTTATCGGCTTACCATCGACTTTGGAGAAACGCGGCAGCGGTAACATGGCTTCTCCATGAGCACCGATTACCAGCGCGTCGATTTGCCCTGGATTGGCTCCTGTCTGTTCGGCGATGGCATATGTGAACCGGGCAGTATCCAAAACCCCTCCCATACCCATTAACCTCTGCTTGGGCAGTCCTGAGAGTCGATAGGCCAGATTGGTCATCACGTCTAAGGGATTGGTTACGAAGATATAGATTGCGTTTGGCGAATAGCTCAGCGCGTTATCGATAACCTGGCTCACTATGCCAGCGTTGACATCTAGAAGATCCTCTCGTGTCATTCCGGGTTTCCTCGGTACCCCAGCAGTCACTACCATGATGTCGCTGTTGACTGTATCCGCATAATCAGCTGTTCCCTGAATGACGGGACCAAACCTCTCATTGGATCGCATGTGCATGATGTCTAAGGCTTTACCCTTCGCAAGACCTTCCGCTACATCGATCATCACCACATCTGCCAAATCTTTCAACATCAGCAGTAGAGCGGTGCTCGCCCCCACGTTACCGGCACCAACCACCGTTACCTTTGGATAACTTCTCTGTTCCATGATCCCGCTCTCTTTGTTCGGTTTCGCAGCTTAATCAAACTGATATTGTAAACTACTGCCAGTCATAAGTATAAGACGAGAGGCTGGAGTAGGCTAAGCTGGACGAAAGACTGATGAAGAAAGTCGCGACCTATTGGCAAAGGCTGCGACTTAGAGTGTGATATATCATTTAATCTTGATTCTGCGCAATTGAAGTTGCGACAGATGACCTGCAAACGGATTGTATGCTGGAGCAGCCTACATGGTTAAGGCGATCCCTACATACCTCGAGTAGTGTTTTTCTTACGTTCAAACTGACTTGGCTGTCCCCGCAATTCTCGTCGACTTGGCAGCTGTCGATGACTTGGTTTTCTTCGTCGGTTTCGTCGCTTTCGTCGACTTGGCTGTTTTGGTTGCCCTTGCTGACTTAGCCGCCTTGGCGGACTTCTTGTCATCGTCGGCTTTCTCCTCGCGCAGTGGGCAGGATGGATTTGGGCAGATTTCCCAAGGTCCCCTGCCGCTATTCACAATGACTTTTGGTGCTCCACAGGCCTCACAGAGCTTATCAGTTGCCGTCAGCTTGCCGCGCTGGGGAAGAGGATGGCCTACGCCACATTGTTCATAGTTGGTGCAACGGATGAACCGTTTCAGTGTTCGTGATGACTTCTGCGCGATCAGGTCACCTTCCCTGCCCTCAGCAGCACAGACAGGACAATGGCCAACTTTTAGATCAGGTTCGACATTAGTCGCGCACTGAGGATCGATACAACGAACCAATGGCTTGGTGCGGAAAGCGATGACTTTGACCTGTGGGCTCCCACAGGTAGGACAAAGCTCCTCAACTGGCTCGATCTTACCCTGCGGTAAAGGATAGGTCACGTCGCATTCTGGCCAACCAGAACAGCCGATGAAGCTGGAACGTGTTTTAGCCGAGCTCTTCATCAACAGGTCCTTGCCACAGCTTGGACAGGCACCTACGCGCGCATCCGCCGTAATCGCTTCGCTAAGAGCCTCCCCCACTTCTTCTTTGCGGGGGATAAGGTCGTCCATGATCTCTGACAACAGTTTCCGCGAGTGATTGACCACGATGTCACGCGCGCTCCTGCCAGCAGCGATCTCGCTCATCTCATCTTCCAGTTGTGCCGTCATATCCGAGGTTGTGATATGAGGAGCGAATTTGCCCAAAGCCTCAATAACTGCCATACCCAACGCGGTGGGCTCAACCGGATCGCCCTGAATATAACGTACTTCTGTCAGACGTTCGATGATGGAGTGACGTGTTGACTTGGTGCCAAGACCCAGCTTCTCCATTTCCTGGATCAACCGTCCCTGAGAATAGCGTGAGGGTGGTTCAGTTTGCTTCTCGGTAAGCGTCGCCCCTTCAAAGCTGACATCCTGTCCCTGTTGTAACAAGGGAAGTTGCTCGTCTTTCTTGAGGCCATAAGGGTAAATCGCCCTGAATCCGAGATGGACCAGAACATCACCCTTAGCGACGAAGGGTTGTTCGGCAACAACGACAGTCACCTTGGTTCCTTCGACTACGGCAGCCTCACTGAGTGTGGCAAGGAAACGCCGTGCGATCAAGTTGTAAAGTTTCCACTCTTCCGCCTTCAGCTTGTCGGGATCAGCTATTCCGGTTGGATAGATGGGAGGATGGTCGGTTGTCTCGATCTTTCCTCGAGTCGCATGGAGCTTCTTAGCTGCCAGCAGCGATGTCGCATAAGGAGCATAAGCTGGAATACCCTGAAGCATCTGCACGGTAGCATGCAGATCCAAGGATGGAGGGTAAACCGTATTATCGACTCGTGGGTATGAGATGTAGCCGTTCATGTACAACGATTCAGCGATGCGCATGGTTCTGGCCGGAGCTAGGCCCTCAGCAGCCGCGGCGGCCTGCAGCGAGGTTGTGTTGAATGGTGTTGGTGGTGCGACCTTGCGGGACTTCTTCTCTGCGGCCGTAACAATGCCCAGTGCAGCGCCCTCAACAGCAGTCATGACCTCCTCGGCAGCAGCTTGTGACTTGAAGCGCTCCTTGGCATGATTGGCTTCGAATCTCTCACCATCTGCGTTGAAGCTAGCTTTAATCACCCAGTAATCTTCAGGCACGAATGCCAGACGTTCTTTCTCCCTCTCAACGATCAGCGCCAGCGTG
>JAAYYH010000051.1 GCA_012515495.1 Coriobacteriaceae bacterium
AGGCGCCAAGATAGCCGAAGATGATGCCGAATATTCCACCGATGATGCACAACGAGATCGACTCAGCCAAGAACTGCCTGGTGATATCAGAGGTGTGTGCCCCCAGCGATTTGCGAAGACCAATCTCGCGCGTGCGTTCTGTGACATTAGTCAACATCATGTTCATGATGCCGATACCACCTACGAACAACGAAATCGACGCGATGGCGGTGAGCATGAACGAAAACCCGGCCATCACCATATTAACCTGTTCGATCATCTCCTGCATCGAATAGACGAATACCATATCCTCTTCGACATTCAGCCGTTGGACGAGGAATTCCTGGGTAGAGCGGGAAAGCGCGACCACATCTACGCCTTCGCTGGCCAAACCGAACACGGCATCGTAGCTCTGACTACCGGTCAAGCGTACTTGAAGAGTGGACACGGGCATGATAATGCTCTCATAGTTCTGACTGGTTCCGCTCCCAACCAAGACACCGATGACCGTATAGCTCTCGCCATTGAGGCCGATTCGCAACGTTTCGCCAATCGCTGCGGCATCCTCAGACCCGAAAAGACTTTTCGCTACTCCTTTACCGATCATCACAACCTTGGCAACACGTCTCTGATCTTCTTCTGTGAGTGAGCGCCCGCTTTCCAGCTCGATGCTCTGCACTGTACCGTAATTAGCCGTGACACCTGTGATCTGGGCCTCTATCGAGGCATCCGCTTTTGAGACGGTGGCTACTGTAGCCGCAGTCGCACCGATTTCCTGGTATTCGGGGAATGTCGCAGCGATTGCCTCCAGATCATCGTCGTTGAGCGGTTCCTGCAGCGAGATGATCTGGATCATCCGTGCCTGCTGCAGACCAAGCTCACTCATGAACATATTCTGCATGCCACCGATGAGTGACGTCATGGCGATAACGCTGGCGATACCGATGATGATTCCCAAGATCGTCAACAGCGAGCGCGCCTTATTGGCCGTGAGCGAGAGCCACGTCTCATATATCAGGTCTCGGGTGCCCATCAGAGCAATCCATCCCGGATGAATAACGTGCGATCCGCGTGAGCGGCTACCTCGGCCTCATGGGTGATCAAAACGATTGTCCTGCCCGCCTCACGCAGGCGTGCAAAAGTTTGCAGCACCATCTCACCGGTCGCGGTATCCAGGTTTCCCGTAGGCTCATCAGCTAAGATCAGCGCTGGGTTGTTCACCAAAGCTCGAGCGATAGCCACGCGCTGCATCTGTCCTCCGGATATCTCATTGCTCTTGTGTAGATAGAAACGGTCCTCGAGCCCTACCGAGCGCAGAGCCGCTCTGGCTCGAGCTTCGCGTTCGGCACGCGGACAACGGGTATATACAAGCGGGAGCATAACATTGCGCAGAATGGTGGCGCGTGGCAGGAGGTTAAAAGACTGGAAGACGAAGCCAATCCGTGTCGCTCGCAGATCGGCCAGCTCGTTATCGTCGTAGGCCTCTGTATCCACTCCCTCGAAGATGTAGCTACCCGATGTCGGCTTATCCAGGCAGCCCAAGATATTCATCAGTGTGGATTTGCCCGAGCCAGAAGGGCCCATGATGGCAACGAACTCTCCCTGCTCCACCGCGAAGCTGACACCGCGCAAGGCCTGAGTACTACCGGCTTTGGTCACGTAAGTTCTACAGAGGTTCGATACTTCGAGTACGGCAGGCATCGGCGGTTATCCTCGATCATCCGCTGACGAGCTCGAGCCAACAGAGGAAAGCCCCCCAACTCCAGCCAGGAAGCCGGTCTGTGTTGAGAGCAGGACTTTGTCTCCGGCTCGCAGTCTTTCGCTGCGTACAGCGACGATGCTGTCGTTACCGGCAATGACCTCCACGGCTACCCGAATGACTTCGCCTTCATCAGTTATTACGTCCAAAGCAGGACCGGTCTCGGTTTCGACAACAGTTGTTGGCTTAACCAGCAGCACATTTTCGATTACCTGTATAGTGATCTCCGCAGAAGCGGACATACCAATCTTCAGACGTGGATCGGGATGCTCGATCAACAGCTCGACAGGATAATAGACAATGGAGCCGGCTCCCCCAACCGCCATCCCAGCTTCAGAATTGGCGGATGTCGATGAGATCCTGCTAACTGTCGCTTCAGCTATGTAGTCGGGAAGAGCGTCGAAGCTGATTGCTGCTTGCTGCCCAACCTCCAACTGCAAGATATCGATCTCGTTGACATTCATGGTGACAGTCATCTTCGACAGATCAGCGATCTGCATCGCGGATTTGCCAGACGAAGCCAGAGTCGAGAGCTTGACACCGCGCTGAAGATTCTGTTGGACTACCTGTCCGGATATTGGCGCGTTGATCTTGCGTTTACCTGCCATCTCGACAGCTTGATCCAATAAAGCCTGTGCATCGTTTACCTGGAGGTAGGCCGCTTCTATCTGCTGCTGAGCTGCGATGATCTGTGCATCGGCACTCTCATACTGAAGCCAGGAGGCGTCTAGCTGTTGCTTGGCAGCTATCTCGTCGAATGGCTGATGCGTAGCTTCCGCGGCAGCTCGCGCTGCGTCAATCTGTGCCTTAAGCTGTTGGTGGTCGCTGAGTGCCGATGCCGCCAAGCTCTTGGCGCTGTCGCGGGACTGCACTGCTCCACTTGCTGCGAGGTTAGCTCCATCCAGTGCTCTTTGCGCGCTTTGCACTTGTCTGTCAAGTTCAGGATTCTCGATACTGAAGAGCAACTGACCGGCTTCGACTCTGTCTCCTTCGTTGACTTCGATGTCGGCGATCGTGCCATCGACTTCGGGAGTCACCGTCACCGATTCCAGGGCTTTGAGAGTGCCACTGCCACTGATGGTATCCGAGAATGTCCCTTTGGTCACCGTCTCGGTGGTCGGTACGGATTCATCTTGGGGAGGAAACAGGAATTGCGTGAACAGCAGATAGGCTCCCGCCACCAGAACAAGCACCAACAACACACCTGCCACAACCCATTTGGTTTTCTTCTTGCGTTTCCTTCGTGATCCCCTGGTCTCCACTGTCTTGTAAGATTGGAGCTCACGAGCCGCTCTGTCAGTCTCTTCGATAGTCAATGGTCTGGCGGTAATCAGAGCTTCGGTCTGCTCTAGTGAATCTCTGTCCTCGCCGATTTGCGGCGACTTACCGGTATTGTTACCTGTGCCTACCAAGCCGTCCCCAGATCGTTCAACCGCCATGGATCATCCTATCTTCCCTGCGCAACCGCTTTTCTATTGTTATTTGATCATCAATAGTCTAACCAGACAAGATAACAACAGGGTGACAACCAGCCAACAGCAAAGGACCATCGTGGTTCATCCCTGGAAAAGCTTGGCTTACCAATGCCTAATCCCTGAGAGAGATCTCGCATCTAAGGACAATCATTGAGAGCTTCCTACATCAGCCGAAGATGTATCGTCCGGTTCGATTCGGTCTGCACCGTGGTGGTTGTCTCGGTTTCAGCATTGTAATCATAGGTGATGGTGATACTCCAGGCTGTAGGCGCAGCCTCGGCTGTTGTCTTTCCGGGAAGCGTGAAACTTTGCTTCTTGACACGTTTGATCTCCGCATCAGGATCGACATAGGTGGTATAGGCATCTACCTCAGGCGCCTGATAGGTGAAATCGGCAGCCTTGATCCCAGCGGATTTAAGGATGCCCTTGAATGTATCAACAGTCCCCACTAGGCTCGCGAAGTCCGATGTCGGATAGCCGAGCAGGTCCATGGAGGCAACGTAGTAGAGCTCGATTATCTTGCCCTCTTCATCCAGACTGGCGTAGATGTTGAGGATCTCTGCCTTGACCCGAGTGCCGAACGTGCTACTCGAGGCTGAATTGGTGTTACTGCTCTTCGTCAAAGGTTCATAGGTAAAGGTGGCCAGCTGCTTGATGTCGGTATTCTCTTCGTCAGAGACCTCTTCGGTTTTTGTCAGCTGATAATCTACACCCAGTCTGGCACTTGCCTCGGTGATGGTCAGCCCAAAACAGGAAACCAAGTCTGGAATAGTCGTCGTCTTGACGCGAGCAGCTTCGGGAATCTCAGTATCCTTGACATCACTGCCGGAGATATCCTCAATGGGCTTGACAACCTGAGCATCGTTATCCTTATCCATGAAGATGAAGTTATAGGAGACAACTGCCAGCGCGGCGATGGCCAAGATCAGCAACACGATGATGGAAATCAAGATGATCTTAGTACGACGTGCCTGGGACTCCCGCTCGGACATCTCGGTATTCGCCTGGGTATCGTTCTCGTTTGCCAAACCTATTCACCTCATCGTCAGAAAGGTAGATTGATGATTCCCCAATAATCCATGATGTACGCGGCCGCGGCAATGACTCCCAGTCCACAGAGCACCAAGGTGATCTTGCGCGCCGTCAACATTGGTTGCTCGTCTTTGTCGATGGTATCATCGGGTCCCACATCTTGCTGACTCGATGACTCTGGCAAAGACTTCGATGATGGCTCCGATTTATGATCTTCACAATCAGATGATCCCGACGAATCTTTTGCTGCTTCGATCACCGAGGATACAATCTTCCCAGACTCTCTTGGTGATTTCGTAGCTCCAACCAACTCAACCGCACCGATGAGCTCGATTTCCTCTTCAGGTGATTCGGACACATCTGCCCCTTGGCCGATAGTGATATGCGAGAATCTGGAGGGATCCGCTGTGTTCATATTGCCTTTCATCTGAAAGCGCGCATACACCATTCTTACAATACTGGAATCAGCAGTGAACCCAGTATGGATGATTATAGCGTTTCTGAGCTTTGCCGACAGGCAAAGCGTCGCTTCTTCCGCATAATTCCATCCTTACGTCGAACATCTTCGAACGCGAACGGCTTGCATCACCGATAATCAGAAGCGACGATCGAGAGGACAATCGAGATGATGAGCGCCGAGAAAGCTCGATGTCGATTACATCCAAGCCTGACAGATCCGCGCTCAGCGCATACGGGCGTTAAGTTCTCCGGCTAATTCGGCACTTGAGATACCGGTCCTCTCGAAAAGTACCAGCAGATGATAGAACAGATCGGCCGCCTCATACCTGATGTGATCATGGTCTTGGTCCTTGACGGCCAAAACCAACTCAGTTGACTCCTCGCCGATCTTCTTCAGCAACATATCCATTGGCGCTGTCAGTAATCTGGCAGTATAGCTGTGTTCGGGCGACGCGTCTCGTCTACACTTGATTGTTTCAGCAAGCTGCGCGAGCGTACAGCCAAGATCGCCATCTACGACATTCTCAGTTCTCTCCCCCATTTTCGACCTTTCTGAAAAAACAGCTGCGATGGCCAGTATGACAAGCCGGACCGGGACTATCGACCTTGATCAACAGACAGTCGGCGTCACAATCATAGAATAGTTCGACAACACGCTGAGTATTACCACTCGTCGCGCCCTTGTTCCAAAGTTCCTGTCGTGAGCGACTCCAAAACCAAGTTACTTTGGTCTGTTGAGTTAGCCTCAGAGCCTCGGCATTCATGTATGCCAACATCAGAACCTCGCCGCTGTCGTATTGCTGCACGATCGCGGGTATCAGTCCATTGTCGTCGTATCGAAGATCCATCATCGGGTTCCCATCCAGAGCTAGCGGCTTGCAGTTCTCTGATACGGCTGCCATTAATCCAATCTCACTGGTATTCCCTGACTGGCCATGTACTCTTTGACCTGCCTGATCGTCAGCTCTCCAAAATGGAAGACGCTGGCAGCCAAAACGGCATCCGCCTCTCCCTCGAGGATACCCTCAGCAAAATGCTCGAGCTTACCCACTCCCCCGCTGGCGATGACCGGGATGTCCACAGCCCGGGCGACTGCCCTGGTGAGCGCCAGATCGAAGCCATCCTTGGTACCGTCGCGGTCCATCGATGTCAGCAATATCTCCCCGGCACCACGACGGCTGGCTTCCTCGGCCCATGAAACCACGTCGAGATCGGTGGCGACTCGTCCACCATTGAGATAGACTTGCCATCTATCTGTACATCCGATACGTTTCGCATCTATGGCGCAGATAATCGCCTGCGAGCCGAAGGCAGCTGCGGCAGTGGCGATTAACGTAGGATCCTTCACCGCAGCCGTGTTGATGCTGATCTTGTCGGCACCAGCGGCTATCATGGTACGAATATCAACGATATCACTGAATCCTCCGCCCACAGCATAGGGTATATGCAGCTCCTCACTGGCCCGAGATGCCATCTCGATGGTAGTCTTTCGGCCTTCGTGAGTAGCAGTAATGTCGAGGAAGACAACTTCATCCGCACCGGCTTCATCATAGGCGGCAGCCAGCTCGACCGGATCGCCAGCATCGCGCAGATTGACGAAACTGATACCTTTCACCACTCTGCCATTCTTGACGTCCAAACAGGGTATCACTCGTTTGGTCAACATAAAGTACCCACGCTCCTCACTGCCTGTTTCACGGTAAACGCTTTCTCATATATCGCCCGACCAACGATAACCCCCTCTATCCTGTCGGTACCAAGGCGCGACAGCTCGACGATATCATCCAAACTGGCGATTCCTCCGGATGCGATCACCGGGAATCCGGCGCACTGGGCCAGGCGATCGTATGCCGCGGCATCGATACCGGTCTGCATACCATCGCGGGCGATGTCGGTATAGACCAAATGGCGGATGCCCCAGTCAGCCAGCTGCGCCACCAGCTCTGTCGCGGGAACACCCGCGCCCTTGCACCAACCTGAGATGGCCACCTCACCGTCGCGAGCATCGATACCGGCGGCGATGATCTCCCCGAACGCGACAACAGCCTGCTTGGCGAATCGCGAATCGGTGACCAGCTTGGTACCCAATACAACCCTGGTAGCACCAGCTAGCACCAGACGCTCGATGGTCTCCAGTGTTCGTACTCCTCCGCCTACCTCAACCTTCAGTCCGGTCTCACTGATGATACTCTCAATTATCGATAGATTGACAGGATCGCCACTGCGTGCCCCGTCAAGATCCACCACGTGCAACCAGCGTGCTCCCTGCTCCCTGAATATCACAGCCTGCGCAACCGGGTCATCGTTATAGACGGTGACTGCGCCATAGTCACCTTTGGCAAGGCGCACAACCTTTCCCTCCAGCAGATCGATAGCTGGCAGTATCTGCATCATCGGCTCCTCTCTGCCATCTTCACGAAATTCGCCATTACCCTAAGCCCTTTGTGTGATGATTTCTCAGGATGGAATTGCACACCAGACACTGACCCCTTGCGCACAGCACAGGCAAACTTCTCAGCATGCTCCACAGTTGCCAAAACGTCACAGCTATCCTCGGGCTCGCACTGATAGGAATGAGTGAAGTAGAGATTCGAGCCATCCTCTATCCCCGAGAACAACGGCTCTGTATCGCTCGTCACTCGTTCGATGAACCGTACCTGATTCCAGCCGACGTGTGGCACCTTGAGCCGCTTCCCCTCAGCAGATATGCTGCCGATACGCTTGCATCTTCCGCGCAACAGGCCTAGTCCTTCAGCATATTCACCTTCGGGCATCCCCTCATCACCATAGTCAAAGATCAACTGCATCCCCAAGCAGATGCCCAAGAACGGCACGCCCTGTCGTACGCACTCGCGGATAGCCTGCATCTGACCGCTGGCTAACATCGTACGTGAAGCATCGGCAAACGAGCCGACACCGGGCAAGACGATGGCATCAGCACTGCGGATGTCATGCGCTTCTACGCTGATAATGGCTTCAC